>JBEBTR010000018.1:0-34991 GCA_040393725.1 Sphingobacterium endophyticum
AAGATTGATTCCCGGAAATTGAAATATTAAATAATCAATGAATTAATAAAATTTAAAAAGGGTTGAGATGAATAAATCTCAACCCTTTTTAAATTTTATTAGAGCTTAATACAATGAATGTTTCCTGCGAAATCTGCTATAAAGATTTGTCCATTTGCTATAACCGGATCCGCAAGAATTGGTGCGCCGATTTTCTTCTCAGAAATAAGCTTACCATTATGATCTATGATATATAGATATCCATCCGATGCACCAAATATTAAATTTTCACCTATCGGAATAACTCTACTTTCAACTGTACCAACGTGTCTTATCGAATTGGGATTTGAATAGGAGGAGGTGAAAATTAAAGCATCTCTCGTGTCAAACCTCCATTTTTCCATTAATGTATTTTTATCAAATGACGCAATACCATTTAAAGAAGTACCTGTAATAAATGAATCTGAAGTGATCAATGGTGACCCCATGACTTTAAAGTCCAAATTGTGTTTCTTTTGAATAATGACTTTTCCATCTTTTTTATCTAAGACAAACAAACCATCTAAACCAGTAATATAAACCTTATTGTCATTTACCGTTGCTCCAGAACTTCTAAACCTAACACCATCATCGTTCTTTTTCCAGAGTAGGTCTCCAGTTTGACGATCATGTACAAATAATGCATTCCAATTTGATCCCGTAATGACCTGATCTTCCGTAACCAATATTTCACCCGGCATAGCCTCCCCACCATTTTCAACTTTATTTTTCCAGATGACTTCCCCAGTTTCTGCATTCAGTGCAGTTAGGTAACTGCCCGCACCTGCATAGTAAATTCCGTCTTTTAAAACGGAACCGGTTACATAATTTGGTAAACTTAATTCCCTGAGGTTTTTGGTCCACACCGTTCTTCCAGATTTATTTTCTAAGGCATATACAGTTCCCTCAACATCTGTTGCAAGAATTAAATTATTATGTAAGTATAATTTTTGTTTTATTGAATTTTTAACAGGAGTTGTCCAAACCAATGATCCATCCTTGCTATCTAATGCTACGATTTGAGCCCTTCCTAAACCTGTATCATCAAATGACGCTGTATATAGTAGTCCATCATTAATTAAGGGACTAGTTTTCCAAATCCCACCTGAAATGTTACTTGACCATATAGTCTCAAGGTTAGAATTATTAACTAAATTGATTTTCTCTTTTTTTATCATTGAAGAACCATCTTGAAAAATTACTTCAATAAGTATTTCTTCGATCTTCTTTGCTTCTTTTGTTGGGAGTTCATTGCTCCAAGTCCAAGTACTTTTGGCCTCAAATGCCTCGGTGATTATATGGCTACCTTTCTTATCATAAGCCAACATATTAACTTGTTTGATTTTTCTGCCACTGTCGTAAATATTTACATGAAAATCAACTTTATTTTCTTTAATAATTGGATCAGATAATTCTACATATTCATCTAGATTTGTGTAAATAGGTGTTACATTCTGAACGCCCTCTTTATTTATTTGTATATGCAAAAATTGGCCGACAGAATGGTCAATTCCACCTTTATCGGGGGCATTAGTTGAAATAACATGAACTTTACTATTCGGTTCTATAAAACTGAAGTTATTATGCCAATGACCGAATAACCAGGCCTTAAGATTATATTTTTTTAGGTCAATTTCATCATTTTTACCTTTTAAAATGAAGTCTTTCCCGATGGAGAAATCATGATTGATCATTACCAACGCTTTAGAAGGGTCTTTTTCTGATAGATCCTTTTTTAACCATTGAATTACTTGATCTTTTGTATAACTTGGAGAGTAATCACCTCCCCACATAGGAGTTACGACAAAATGAACTGGGCCATTTTCAAAAGAGTAATAAGTAGGTCCGAAAAGCTGTTCAAATAGTTCTTCACCATATTTTCCCTTAACTAAATCGTGATTTCCAACAGCATAATTGATAGATGTGCCTAAAAGTGCGGAATTTAAATGTTTTGCATGAAATTTCATTCCATCTTCATAACATATATCCCCTGTATGCATTATTAAAGGTATTTCTTGATTCTTTGAATAGTCTTTTAAGTTATCTATCCATGTTCCGTATAATCCTGTCTCAGTATCAGTAATTTGAATAAAATCCAGAACATCTTGATTTTGTTTAGAATCAAAGATTATAGGGAAATCATAGGTTTGTTGCTTTCCCTCAATTTTTAGGTAGTGATTTCCTAGAGTTTTGAATCCAGATGGAACTTTCAAGAAAATAAACCGGCCATTTTCATTTGGTGTAAAGGAGTATTCACCCTCTATATTGCTTCTGATTACTTGATATCCATCTGAAATAATAGCATTTTCGATTGATTTCTCTGAAACATCGAATTTATTGTTTTGATTTTCATCAATATAAATTCTACCCTTGACTTGCCCAAATGTGAGTGTTATAGTTAAGAGAAATCCAATGGTAATTATATATTTCATTGTAAAATTTGAATTGGTTTTTTGAGATGTTATCTTCCGTTTTTTTATCTCGTTAAAAACAAAAATGAACAAATTCCCTGATTGAGCAAAGTCAATCAGGGAACTTGGTATTAATTCTTTATGATTTTAAAATTTACCATCCTAAAGGTTGTTTTAAGTTGGGGTTCAGCACAATTTGCTGGATTGGGATAGGGCGGTAGTAATATTTTGGTCCCGCTTCCCATTTCCGTGGCTGGTTCCTGTCCCTTACGAATTTAATATGCCCCTTTGTCCCTTCCGAAAGATAGATGACATTGTCGTCCAGGTAGTGCATGACCAGTCTCTTCCTGTCTTCCTCTGAAACTCCGGCAAGTGGTCCGGTTTCGTTTTTGTTCTTAAGGATCGCAATGTCCACACGTCCATCGCCGGTAACATCTATAGCACCGAGGCCATTCACGTACATTCCCTCCGGATCCTTGGCAAACTGTTCACCGACCGACCAGCGGTTCAGGTCATTGAAGCGGAAACCTTCGGCAGCCAGCTCGACCCTTCTTTCCCTCCTGATCTCTAATATTATGCCTTTATTATTTTTCACATTTGGATATTTGGAAGCCAATATATTGTCAACATTGCTATTAGCTTCATTAAGTTGTAGGCTAGGTAAACCAACACGCTGTCTAATTTTTCCGATGGAGAGGTCGAGGTCCGCCTGGGTGATCGTTCCGAGTTCTGCCTTTGCCTCGGCATAGTTCAGCAGGACCTCTGCATACCTCATAATCGGAAGATCAGTATAGTTCAGATCCCAACCTAATCTTTGGCTCGGGTTCCTTGGATAGAACTTGACCTGAAGGTAACCGCCAAAAGTCGGCTTTAGGACATGCGGGATGTCAAGGTCAGGGTTGGTCTTAAATCCCGGTTGCATAATGACTTCTGCCAGGCGAGGGTCTCTATTTTTGAAGATGTCCAAAACTGTTTTTGAAGCATAGCCGGGCTGGTCTGTAAACCTGCTTCCGTCCTTCATGAGGTATTCTTCCATCAGGTCACGGCTGAGTGCCCACTGATAGTCGAAGACTGTATGGCTGTTGTTTCCGACACCCTCTGAAAGGGAGTTTTTCTTGTAGAAAATGATTTCCCTGTTTGCAGAGATATCCGTGCTTACAAATAGTGCACGGTAATCCTCTGCAGGCTTTCCGGTACTGCTGATGCTAAATCCACCTTCGTCGATAACCTTCTTGGCAGCTTCCGCCGATTTTGTAAAGAACCTGTCCGCGGTACTTTCGAGTTTCAGGTAGGTGTGGTATTTCCTATAAGAACCTTCATACAGGGCAATTCTGGATAGCAGGTTCAGGGCGGCCCATTTGGTGATTCGCGTATTTGTACCTTCCGGTTTGATGTTCTCTGCCGCAAATTCCAGGTCCGCCATGATCGAGTCCACGACCAGGGTCCTAGGATCCTGGGGCTTCATCATCTGCTCCTCGTCATTGTCCTTTAGCACCGAACCGTACCATGGGACATCGCCATAGGTGATGACCATGTTGTAGTACCAATTGGCGCGGTAAAACCTTGCGATTCCGATAAAATGGTTGATGGCTGCGGCATCTCCCTGGGTCTTGCCGACATTCTGGAGCATGAAGTTGATCCTCCTGAGGTTCCCCCAGCTGTCCCATCCCGATGCATTGTTGATATTTAGTGTTCCTCGGACCATGTTATCTGTTGTAGATGAGCCACTTAATCCGGCAATGTTATCTGTAAATCCATCGGAATAACTTGGCCCAAGCATACCGTACATACTGTTTGTATAGATTTCTAAATCAGATGGGGTTTTAAATGTGTTCTCTTCTGTAACGCTGGTTTGCGGCATGCGGTCTAAGAAGTCCTTGGTGCATGCCGAAAGCAAGACCAGTAAAGATATAGGTATTAAAATGTTCTTGATTTTCATGACAGTTTGGATTAAAAGCTAACATTCATTCCGAATGAATAAGTTCGTTGAAAGGGATAGATCTGTCCATTCAGGCCTTCTGGATCAAGGCTAACCTTGAGGTTTGTCCTTTCGAAAAGGTTTTCACCGCTGAAGTAGACAAAGACACGTCCCAGGCCAATTTTCTGGACCACAGTGCTTGGGATGGAATAGCCGAAGGTCAGGTTCTTCACCCTTAGGTAGCTTGCATCCTGAAGGTAATGGTTGTTGGCTGCACCCAATGATCGTCCACTGACTTCAGCAGCATATGCACGGACTGCAGGAAAGTAACCTCCCGGATTTTCAGGGGTCCAGTGGTCAAGGTTCTGTACTGTAACATTTGTCCATGGCTGCGCATAGATACCCCAGAAATAAACATGGTTACCTCCTGGATACCAATCCTTCTTGCCCACTCCCTGCAGGAATACCCTTAAAGAGAACCCCTTGTACGACCCGTTCAGGTCGAAGCTATATGGCAATTGGGTGTAACTATTTCCGATAATGTCCATATCTCCATGGTCATCGAGCGTATTCTTTCCTGAATTAATCCTTGCATCTCCATTTTTATCCAAAAATTTGATGTCACCGATATATGAATTGTTACCCACATTTGAGTTACCAATATCGACCATACTTAGGGCGTCCAACTGAGCCTGGTTCTCAAATACCCCATCATAAGTATATCCCCAGATATCGCCCAATCTCTGTCCTACATAATAATCCCCCAGGGAATTGGTGGGGTTGTCATACTTGGTTATGGTAGCTTTGTAATTTGAAAGTACAAAGGCCATATCATATGAAAATGGAGATCCTCCTAGGTCAAACTGGTCCTTCCATCCTAATCGCATGTCCCATCCGTCGGTCTTCAGGTCTCCCGCGTTCATTTTAGGAGATCCCGTACCAAATACTCCCGGCAGTGTTCTGCCCTTGACCAACATGTCCTTGGTCGTCCTTGTATATTTGTCGAATGTGAGGTTCAGCCTGTTATCCAGGAGTGCCAGGTCGACACCGAAGTTTACGGTCGATACCTTTTCCCAGGTGAAGGAAGAGGAAACGGCGCCCGGAGGGTTGAGCCCCGAAGGTCTTTCGCTTCCAAGGACCCAGCCGATCTTTCCTACGCCCAATGTTGGCACAAAGGAATAGTTTGCTACGTTCTGGTTGCCCAGGTTCCCATAGGATGCCCTGAATTTCAGGTGGTTGACAGTTGGTTTTATTGCATTGAAGAATGGCTCTTCAGAAACGACCCATCCTGCAGAGGCAGAGGGGAAGAATCCCCAGCGGTCCCCTTCGGGAAACTTGGATGAGCCGTCGTATCGACCATTAAACTCAAGCAGGTATCTGTTGTTGAAGGCATAATTTAACCTGTAGAACAGTCCCTGTACAGCCCAGTCGTCGACCGTATTCCTAGTTGTCATCGTGCCAGATGCCAGTTCCAGTGTCGGAAGGTCAGGGGAGAGGAGGTTGTTCCGGCTCATGGAGGTCCATTCGTTCTTCCTGTATTCCTGATTATAACCTAATACTGCGGTTATACTATGGTTTTCAATGTCCTTCTTGAATGTCGTGAAGATATTGAATACATCGTATTTGTTGTTGTCATTAGCTTTCGAGGCATAGGAGGTTGTTGATCCCGCATATTTGACCTCGGTTTCTGGTCCTGTCCTGTAGGGAATTGGAACATCGTATGAACTCGTATTTCCAGAGGTCCTTCGAAAGGTGGCATCTCCCTGAATGTCCCAGATTCCCTTGATTATCGAAGCCTTTGCAAAGAATGAGGTCTGGAATTCGTTGATCTTTCTGATCGTCCTTCCTCCATCCTGCATCCGCCCTAATAAACCAGCTCCAGCAGAGGTCCAGCTTCCATCCGGATTTTTAGGGACGTCCAGTGAACTTGTCCTATTCACATTCCAGAAGAAATCTCCATCCATAAAAACCGGCGAATTGTAATCACGCATGGTTAAAAGAGTATTGGTTCCGAAAGAGAGCCAATCGGTCAATTGAAGGTCGGCCTTGCCTCGGATATTGTACCTGTTGAGTACGTCCTCGCCATATTTCAGCATACCGTCCTGACGGTAATACTCGCCGGAAAATAGGTAGGAAAGATTTTCAGAACGCTTACCAATGTTCAGGTTGAATGTGTTGGTCGGAGCAATTTTCTTATATGCTTCTTCCATCCAGTCCGTCGAACCGTAGTACATATAATTCAGTTTGTTGGTGGGGTCGATGATCACCCTCGGTAGGCTTGGATCGTTCTGGATCTGCTTGGCATATTCGCGAACTGCATCGGGAAATAAGTCATATAAAGGAGCGGCTGCCTGCCTTTTGTATTCCATAACCGTCAGTGGGTCAGTTACCACCTCCGGCATCTTTCCGACGGTCCTGTAGGAAGAATTGTAGCCGAAATCTACCTGGACCTTATCGGTCTTGGCATTCTTTGTGGTGATGAGCACGACCCCGAAGGCTGCCCTTGCACCGTAAATTGCCGCAGATGAGGCGTCCTTCAGTACGGTCACCGATTCAAAGTCATTGGGGTTCAGCCTTGCGACCTCGTCCTCAGAATAAGGGACGTTGTCCACCAGGATCAGTGGTCCGCCGCCATTGATGGAGGTTGTTCCCCGGATATTGAACGATGCTCCCTGTGTAGGATTCCCGCTAGGATTGGTTATGTTCAGGTTGGGAATTAGGCCCTGTAGGGCGGAACCCAGGTTTGTAACCGGTCGATTCTCCAACTGTTTAGAGGAGATCTGATCTACAGCGCCGGTGAGGTTGACCTTTTTCTGTGTCCCATATCCAACTACCACCATCTCGTCCAGCGCGGCAACCTTCTCAAAAAGCTGCACGTGCAGGTTTTCCTTGGCCAGAACTTCCTGGGTTTCATAGCCGATTGAGCTCACGATGAGCACGGCGTCCTTGGGAACCCTGACCTCAAACTTTCCGTCGGATCCCGTTTTGGTAATTGCATTTGCACTGCCCTTTAAGGTGATCGAGGCTCCCACCAAAGGCTTCCCGTCTGCAGTCACTGAGCCCTGAACAGAGATCTCTTCTTGTTGGAAATAATAATTTGTGGAATGTGGATTGGTTTCGGCAAATCCTCCATTGCTGCTCAAAAGCAGGGCGATTGAAAGCATTGAACCAAAATTTGCTGCTCGAAAAATTGGACAGACGATTGCCTTCCCCAATTTTGAAACGAGGTGATTATTTTTCATATTTGAACAATAAAAATTAATTAATAAAAGCTTGATCGATTTTTAGAGGGGATGTTCCAGCATCTCCTTTTTTTTCTCTATTTCACTTTAATCATACGCAGATTGTTTATTCTTTATGGTTAGTTCATTTTTGGTTTATATTTTACGAATGAACTCAAAAAAGTTTATATATACTAATTTATTTTTCAAATTTTATTCAAAAAAACAATTTAAAGTTTAGTATAACTTAAAATTGCCATTAAGGAATTGTTAATATTTTTCTAATTTGAAAAGGGATATTAAAAAATATTTGGATATCGATAAAATGTGCTAATGGAGTTTTAGTTTTTGCTAAAATAGGTTCAATTTATCTCAGGGCGATCCCGTAATTTTAAAAATATTTTGACCTTATATAGCCGACAAGAAAAAAAATGAACAAAAGAATCAATCTACTATTGCTCTTAAGTTGTGTAACAACCATAGGGATTAGCCAAGAACTATTAAACGGTAATTCCCTTCCAATAAAAAATACATATAGTATCAGTCAATCTGATACTCCTGAAGATATAATCAGGAAAGCAGCACATGTAGTTCCAACAAAAAATCAGTATGAAGCTTTGAAAGATGAATTTATTGCTTTTATACATATTGGACCGAATACCTTTACTAAAATGGAGTGGGGAAATGGAAAAGAGGATCCAGCAATTTTTGATCTTAAAACCTTGGATACAGATCAATGGTGCAAAAGCATGAAAGATGCAGGGATGACCAAGGTAATTTTTACTGCAAAACATCATGATGGATTTGTCTTATGGCAAAGTCGTTATACTGAGCACGGCGTTATGTCCACAGGTTTTAGAAATGGGGAAGGGGATGTTTTAAAAGATCTGGCTGCATCATGTCAAAAGTATGGGCTTAAATTGGGGATTTATTTGTCACCAGCAGACTTATACCAAATTGAAAATCCAAATGGTTTATATGGTAACTTAAGTGAATATTCAGATCGATCAATCCCAAGGAAAATAGAAGGTCGTCCATTTAGTAATAACAACACCTTTACTTTTAACGTAGATGATTATAATGAGTATTTTCTTAATCAATTATATGAATTATTAACAGAATATGGTCCTATCCACGAGGTCTGGTTTGATGGTGCACATCCAAAAACAAAAGGAGGGCAAAAATATAATCGAACCGCCTGGAAAGAATTAATACATACTCTTGCACCTGATGCTATCATATTTGGAATGGAAGATTTACGTTGGTGCGGAAATGAATCAGGAGGGACAAGGCCAAGTGAATGGAATGTAATTCCATATGCTCAAGATCCATCTACTTTGGATACTCATAAAGATTTAACGGACGAAGACTTAGGAAGTAGAAACGCTATTCAGGGAGCTAAATTTCTACATTATCAACCTGCAGAGACTAATACTTCAATTCGTGAAGGTTGGTTTTATAGAGATGATAATTTTCAAAAAGTTAGAAGCACTGATGATGTATTTGATATCTATGAAAGATCTGTAGGTGGAAATTCAATATTCTTACTGAATATTCCGCCTAATCGTGAAGGGAAATTTTCTCCTGAAGATGTCAATGTTTTAAAGGAGGTTGGTGAAAGAATTAAATCAACGTATTCAAATAATCTATTAAGAAATGCCAAGATCGATAAATCTTTGATTGATAGTGATTTAAACACAAAGTTGGTTTTAAAATCCAATCAGTATCAACTTGAAATTCCTTTATCAAAAGAAACAACCTTGAATAGGTTTGTGATACAGGAAGCTATAGATACCAATGGTGAACGAATTGAAAAGCTTGCATTAGATGCTTGGATTGATGGAAGCTGGAAAGAAATCAGCCGTAGCACAAATGTTGGTTTTAAAAGGATATTACGTTTCCCACAGGTCAAAACAAATAAATTACGTTTGAGAATATTAGAAAGCCGAGCGGTTCCTGTATTGAGTAATTTAGGAGCCTATTTGGCACCTAATACTCCTCCGCAATTGGCAATTATACGTAATGTGGATGGGAAGATTATAATTGAACCTAAAAAGCATGAATTTGGATGGAAACCACACGGTGAAGACATTTTAAAAAACCTGAGTGCAGATTTTAAAATTTATTATACAACTGATGGAACTACCCCAAATAAAAACTCAAATTTATACCAGGGAGAATTCATTCCGAAAAGTAATCATATTAATGCCATTGCTATCTCCAAAGAAGGGCAAGTTGGATCAGTAGTTTCAAAGGAAATTGGAATTGAAAAAAAGAATTGGAAAATCATTGAAAAGAGCTCTGAAACTAAAGGTCATGAATCAAATTTAATATTTGACGAAAATCCAAATACCTATTGGAGTTCCCAATCTAATAATAATGGCCTGTTTGTAATCATTGATTTAGGGAAATCCGAACTTTTAAAAAGTTTTGCTTATACACCGCAGCGCCAAAATGAAAAGGGAATGCTTGAGCTAGGAAAAATATATAGTAGTAATGACGGTACCAATTGGAAACTTATTGATTCGTTTGAATTTGGTAATCTTATTAACGACCCTAGCACCAGGACATTCAGGTTTAAAAATCCTGTGAATACAAAATTCATTAAAATTGAAGCTGAAAAAATAGCTAGAGAGGATAAATCACTTAGTATTGCTGAATTAGATTTCTACAACTAATTTATTAAGGTAACTAGGATAAATAATCATGCGTTTAAATAATTGCAAATCAATATTGATATCCATATTGTTGTTGTTTGTTAGTTGGGGTTTATTTGCTCAAATTCAATCAAATGACAAACCCAACATTATTTATATCTATGCCGATGATTTGGGTTATGCTGAGTTAGGTTCTTATGGACAAAAGTTAATTCTTACTCCAAATTTGGATAAATTAGCCGAAGAAGGGGTTCGTTTTACTCAGCATTACAGTTCATCTCCAGTTTGTGCTCCTTCTCGCGCAATGTTGATGACCGGGAAGCATTCGGGCAATTCATATATCCGTGGTAATTATGAACTGGGAGGTTTTCAAGATGAAAAAGAAGCTGGGCAAATGCCTCTTCCAGAAGGAATTTATACAATTCCTAAAATGTTAAAATCAGTAGGTTATAAAACTGGGATTGTAGGGAAATGGGGATTGGGAATGGCAAATACCACCGGGGATCCTCAAAAACAAGGTTTTGATTATGCATACGGATATCTTGATCAAAAACAAGCCCATAATTTTTATCCGACACATCTTTGGGAAAACGGGAAATGGGATACTTTAGAAAACGAATATCGCTATGTTCATGAACAATTTGATCCTGAAAATTTCAAAAATGAAGACTTTGAAAAATTTAAAGGAAAGGTCTATGCTCCTGAAAAAATGACCTCAAAAGCATTGAGCTTTATTGAAGAAAATAGCAATAGTCCCTTTTTTCTATATTTACCTTATACGATTCCACATGTCTCTCTACAAGCTCCAGATTCTTATATAAAGAAATATGTCGGTAAATTTCCTGTTGAAAAACCCTATTATGGTCAAAATGGGTATGTACCTTCTCAATTCCCACTTTCAACTTATGCCGCCATGATAACATATCTAGATGATCAGGTGGGAATTATTCTAAATAAACTGGAAGAACTGGGTCTAGAGGATAATACCATTGTTATGTTTTCAAGTGATAATGGAGCAACATTCAATGGTGGTGTACAACCTGAGTATTTCAAAAGTGTTGGAAATTTGAGAGGGCTAAAAATGGATGTCTACGAAGGAGGAATTAGGGTACCATTTATTGCAAAATGGCCTAATAAATTTCCGAAAAATAAAGTTTCTAATCATATTTCAGTTCAATATGATTTAATGGCAACTTTGGCGGATATGCTGAAAATTGACCATGTAAAAACCGATGGAGAATCTATGATGCCAGCATTAATTGGGCAAGATAAAAGTATAAATGATCGGTATTTATATTTTGAATATCCGGAGAAAGGCGGTCAAATTGCGATTCGAAAGGGTAAATGGAAAGCCGTAAAAACAAATGTGAAAGAGAAAGGCTATAAAAATACAGCCTGGCAACTATACAACCTTGTGAGTGATCCAATGGAAAAAAAAGATATTGCAGAGGATAATTTAAGTTTATTAAAAACCTTTGATGATATTGTTAAAAAAGAGCATCAACCTTCTCATATAAAAGAATGGGAATTTATCAATCCTTTATTTAATTAAATGAGTTGATTTAAAAAACAAGGCTGTCCGAATTAGTCGGTCAGCGTTGTTTTTTATAATAATTTATCACTTATTTTCTTCAGCCCATTCGTGGAATAGTTGGATAGATTTGCTCAAAACTCCTGCTGAACCTTTGAATTTTCCAGAACCACTCGGTACATCATTCATACCATACCATTCATAAAACCCTTGATTTTTGATGACGCGATCTAACATTGGCCGAACTTCCACATATGCTTCCTCTACATAGCCATTTTTGATTAATTGTTGAATCATTCTTCCCCCAAACCATGTCCAATCACCACCATTTTGATAGTGGTATGGTTTTTCCATCCAGCCTTTGAAAAAACCTTCAGGATAGGTTGGGTAAATTGTCAACCCTATACTTGGCATCCCTGATTTATTAACATTTTCAACCATCTGCTTATTAACAATTGCAATTTCATCCTTGGTTAGAAAACCTGCTTCTATTGCAATACTTGTTCCGCCATGATAATGGATTTGATTTTCATCAAAATCCTTCGGAAGAGGTGATTCACCAGGGTAGATATGTGGAATGAATTTTTGATTTTTTTTGTCCCATAAATGTGTTTTTGAATTCTTAGTTATTTGATCTTTTAGGGCTTTCCATTCTTCTACCTTAGGATTATTTGATGCAAATTTGATTAGGTAATCTAAAGCAATGACAAACATTGCATTGTCATATACATCAATAGCTTCATTGGAAAGGTTATTCCAATCACATCCAAAATCATCGTGCGGTTGTACATCACCCCAGTCCGCAGTCATTGCACCCCATAATAAGCCATACTCCTTATTATACCTTTCCTTCATCAGATATTCAATCATCAAATTTATCCTGCTGATCACGTCAATATCTCCAATTTTTTCGGAAAGAATTGTTGTATCGCCTGTCTTTTCGATATATTTCCCTAATAGCTGAATTAATGAGGTTTCCTGATCTGTTTCAACAGTATTCTTAAAACCTACATGATCCGGAGCATTTATCGAATAATAGGGGGTGTCATCAAACCAAGTGAAATCTTTTTTAACAACATATCCATCAACCATTTCCCCATTTTCTTGCTGTAATTTGAAGAACATCAAAACCGCCCCTCTGACTTCATCTTTGCTTCTCTCATCAACCGCGGTTTCTATAAAAGTATTTAAGTCCCTTGCCCAAATTTGAGAATAACCACTTCCTGCGTTAAAACCCTCTTTTATTACCGCTCTTGCTAAACTATCGACTTGATTTAAGCTTGAGTCATTTAATATTTTTTCTGCTAAGGCTTTATTAGCCCTCTTATTCTCTGATTGACAGGATTGAAACAAAAGGAAGACTCCTAAAAATCCAATAAAAATTCTTTTCATGTTTTTATTTGTATATACATACAATATAGTCATAAAATTTTGTTTTAATCATTATTTTAATGCATAAATGACAATATATTGCGAAATTAAGAATTTATTTAAGATGTATGTTTGTACATTGTATAAACATAGGTTTAAACTGTCATTGTTAGTATTTCGGATTGATTAATTCAACGTAGGAAAATTTGAATTATATGCTTCAATTTCTCGAAATAAGGTACTGAATGTAATAGGTTTTGTTAGGTAACTTATTGGCGGGATGCCAATTTTACTATGATCCAGATCGGCTTTGCTAATAGAAGAACTAATAATATACATTTTAACCTGCTCATTATTTAATAACTCCTCATCATAGATGGTCTCAAGTAATTCCCAACCATTCATAAGAGGCATATTTATATCAATAAATAGTAATTGAGGCTGGTTTTGTGGAATACCTTTATTGTTACGTAATGATTCTGCAGCACTATAGCCGTCTGGAAAAATTTCTAGATCAATTGAAAAATTTGGGTATTGTTCAATCAATTTTTTGAATAAGAAACAAAAAATAGAGTCATCATCAACCAAAGTAATTCTCAATTTATTCATATCACCCCAATTTAAAATGATTTGGGTAAAGAAATAATAACTTTATTTCCAACATCAGCAATTCGAAAAATCTTGATGTTTCCTCCAAAAAAATAAATTTGTTGTTTTGCAATGTGTAACTCCATTTCGAAATTTTCATCAATGGGTTTAATGCTGTTTAGGGTTTCGGAGGCAATTTCAAAACAGTGTTGAGAGCTACAATTATTTTCCAATGAAATAAGGATATTGTTTTCTACATCATTCGTCCTTGCAATTATTTCGATTACCTTTCCGGGGACATATGTTTTTAATGATGAACTGATCAGATATTTAAATATACTAAAAATATAATCTCCTGGAAAAGAGATAACTTTTGCTTGAAAATCTTCAATTATTTGCAATTTATTGGTAGAAATTTCTTCAGCAAAAAATGATTTTATTTTACTAATTACATCTTCAATTTTAGTGGTTTGGCTTAGATTTTTATTAGAATTCTGCACATCAATTGTTTCAATCAAATTATCAAATAAATTAAGAAACTTTTTGTTGCTAATTCTGAGTAGTTCTATCAAAATATTTTTCTGCTCCTGACTAGTTTCGATTTCAAGTTGATTGACAATCATCTCGATATTACTGATAGGAGTCCGTAAGTTGTGGGCTAATATTTGATTGAAAGTTTCTAATTGGTTGATTTTTACTTTTAATTCGTAATTGATCTTTTCAAGTAGTTCATTCTGATGGTTCAATTTAGTTTCATTGCTTTTGAAAAGGGAAAGGTCCTGAATTTGACAGAGGAAGTAGACGACCTTACCATGTTGATCCCGAACAGATGAAATATTTATTAAGCACCAAATCACTTTATTACCTCTTGCGTAACATTCTGCTTCTATCATTGCCTTTTCTCGAAGACCGTGCTTAACTTCATCAAAAGCAATTTGGACATTTTCATGATGTGATTCAAGAATAAATTCTGGAACCTCTTTTTTCAACATTTCTTCAGGTTCATTATAACCGAGTATATGTTGAAGTTCAAGGTTGTATTCAATAACTTTTAAAGATTTGCTAAGTAATAGCATTCCAATGGAAGAGTTCTGGAAAGCACGATTAAACTTTTCTTCCTTAATCTGAATTTTAGAGAGTAATTTTTGTTCCCTTGTAATGTTGGTAATGACAACTGTTAATCTGTCAAATTTATTACTGATTATTTTGGTTTTAAGTCTATACCAGTGTTCGTGATTTTCATCAAATGGTGACTTGTATTTAAGAATGTATCCAGTCCGTTTTCGAATTGATTTTTCTATAATATACATGATTGTATTAGAAAATTCTGAAGGAAAAAGTTCTTTAACGGATTTATTGATGAGAAAGTTCTTATCGTAATATAAATGTTCAGGATTTGCAGTCCAGCAATTTAATATGACACCTTGGTCACTAACTTCAAATATAATATCATCTATAGATGAAACTAAAGAGTCAAAGTCTTTTATTCTTTCCTTTAATTCATTTATTTCATCAAGCATCTGATGCGTTTTCATAGTTTTAAAACTAAAACCCAAACTAATAAATAGTGGATGACATTAATAGTTAATAATTATTGTTTTTCTTTCGATAGACTGCGAATAAACAAATATAATAATATTATATATAGTAATTATTGAATTCCAAATTATTTAAAACTCCCTAAAATCGATACATCATCCTTTAATTTTTATTAAATAAGATTAAAAAAAATTGTAACTTGCTCGAGTTAACCTAAGTACATTATTTAATGTTACACAACTATTATTAAGACGTATAAAGTAAATCTAAAAAATGGGTAATTCGTTCTTTATTAGATGTTTTGTTGAAAGTTTATCTGCAAAATCTTTACTTGAAAGACCTGTAAATAGATTGTGAAAAGCTGAATTGCTGAATTAAAAAAACTGAAGAAAGTAATTTGAGATTTGTTTTGAGAATTTAATAAATTAAAGGTTGTTTAAATAATTTAATTTTAAAATTTAAATTCTTGATTTCAATCCAATTCTGATCTTGAATACCTGGTAAAATTCCAGGTGAAGTTTTTTTAGGATTTTCAGAAAAAAACCAAACTAGGACCATCAATAATCTATAATTGGGTCATTATTAACTATAGGATTAAGGTAATTTTTCAATGGACAAAAATGGTTTTAAATGACTTACTTGTGAAGTGTTTAACTGTAATGTTAGAGTGCACAGTCGTTTTAATTGTGTATTTTTAGCTTTAAAATAAATTTTATTTTATTATTAAAATTAGCCAACAGAAAAGTGACATTAATAATTAAAAATGGTAGGCCTGTAGTTAGATTGAGGGCATTTAGAGCAATTGATGACCCAGAAACATGTTTACGATTTATTAAAGGACACGAGCATGTATTGACTGCTATAGGTGTTAAAAAAGTAACTTCTTCAAAAGATGAATGGATGTATAATCCTGCAGCATTTGTTTTAATTGTAGAATCCTTAGATGGTGAAAATGTTTACGGAGGTGCTCGAATCCATGTAGCTGGTGGAACTCAATCTCTACCAATAGAAGAAGCTACAGGAATGATGGATGAAAAAATATTTGATCTCGTTTGGTCTTATGCTCAGGATGGCACGGGCGAAGGCTGCGGTTTATGGAATTCTCGAGAAATTGCAGGCTATGGTATAGGTAGTATTTTTTTGACAAGAGCTGCCATAGCAATTGCTCCAAAAATTGGACTACATACCTTATTTGCTCTTTGTGCCCCTTATACAGTCAACCTCACAAAAGCTGTTGGTTACAGACAGGAAACAGGAGTAGGTAATAATGGGACATTTTATTATCCAAAATTAGACCTCTTGGCAACAACGATGCTTTTGGATGATGTTGTTAACCTTCCTACAGCCTCTGAAGAAGACCGGGATGCAATCTTGGCTTTAAGGGATTTAGACGTAGGCCCAAGAATAGAAACCCTAAGGTCCAAGGAAATTGAAATTCATTATGATCTTAGTCTCAATGATTTAAAAGATTGGGATTTGAAATCCATAATTAATATGGCAAAGGGACCTAGAACATTGAATAAAAATATTAAACCTGATGATATAATAATCTTGTAATATCAATGAAAAACACAAATACTTCCGATAACTTATCTTACCAACCCATTTTCTTTGATAAATCAAATCCTGATGATATTTCAAGAATATCTGAATTAAAAGAAAATGGAAGCATATTGTTTGAATTTGATGAAATTGAAAGGCAATTGAAAGACCTTTTTATTTGTCGTTTTCCAAATATTAATCCAAACGAAGAACTTTTTTTCAATTTTATAGGTTCTATAGCTAATGGAAAGCATTTTGATGAAATTGGAGTATGGGTATTTTATCCATGGAGGTATTCTTTAGTACATCTATTAGATAAGCAACACTTCCTTGAAGTTAGAACAAATCGTAACAAACAAAAGATCTCAGAAGAAGAGCAGCAAATCCTGGAATCTAAGACTTTGGGAATAATTGGTCTTTCAGTAGGACAGTCTGTTGCTTTAACAATCGCAATGGAGAGAGGCTGTGGTCGGATGAAGCTTGCTGATTATGATACCTTAGATTTAAGCAATTTAAATCGGTTACGTACAGGAGTGTTTAATATTGGAGTTCCTAAAGTAGTCCTAGCAGCTCGTGAAATAGCTGAAATTGACCCATATATGGAAGTTGAGATATTTCCTGAAGGCATAACCGGTGAAAACATTAATAACTTCCTTCAAGGAGATCATAAACTTAATTTGCTGATTGAGGTATGTGATAACTTTGAGATTAAAGTAGAAAGCCGTATTAAAGCCCGAGAATTGAATATCCCGGTGATTATGGAGACCAATGATCGAGGAATGCTAGATATTGAAAGATTTGACCTAGACCCTACAATGCCAATTTTTCATGGACTTGCAGGTGATTTAAATATAGAGGGTGTAAAGACCCTTGATAGTATATCGAGAATGGGATTGTTGATGAAAATTGTAAATGCCGAAGATCTTTCAGAACGTATGAAGAATTCTTTGCCAGAGATTGGTAAGTCTTTAAAATCATGGCCACAATTAGCCTCCGAAGTTGTTCTTGGAGGTGGCATCACAGCTTGGGCATCAAGAAAATTGCTTTTAGGGCACCCCTTGAATTCGGGTAGAGTATATGTAGATCTAGAAAAAATAGTGAATTTAAATGTCAATGATTAGTTGTTAAGATGAGTAGGATAATTACATTTTCATTATCTATAATTTTAATTTTACTAGGACTTCGAACGGAAGCCGCTAATGACCCTGTTGTTTCTTTTGTAGGTCATGATATAATGAATATCGGTGAATATTTATCTGTTTACCAAGACAAAACAGGAAAAATGACTATTCAGGATGTCTTAAAGAACCCAAACATTTTTGTTCAAAGTGATTCCGAAGTGCCGAATCTAGGAATTGCAAATAATCCAAATTGGGTCAAGTTTGAAGTCGTCAATAATTCTGAAGAAAACAAAATTATTATTGATCTAGCACATCCTAATTTAGATTCTGTTAAATTTTATAGCATTATTAATTCAAAAATTGATAGTACCATTTATAAGGTTGGTTCTGCTTATTCAGATCGGGAATTTCCACATCAATTTTACCTTTTTGAATTGAACCTAAACAAAGGAGAAAAAGCTGAATGTTACTTTCAATTACAGAATCAAACTCAAATCATTTTGCCTATTTCGATTCAGTCAGAAGCTGGCTTGTTTAAATATTTGCAAAGAGAAGACATTCTTTCGGCAATTTATATTGGATTGATGCTATCCTTAGTTTTATATAATGCATTTTTATTTCTAGCAACAGGGGAGAAACATTATCTAAATTATGTCAATTATATTTTTTGGGTTTTTGTAGCTCAAATGGCAGTTCTTGGTTTGATAGAGCGAGTTTTTGAAATTAGGAATGCATGGATATCTTCTCGAATACTGACTTTTTCTGGCGCACTTTCTGGAATCGGTGCAATCTTATTTGTGAAGTCATTTTTACATACTGCATTAGAAGCTAAGAACTTCAATAAATTGTTGAATATCTTTCTTCTTGGATATTTGTTTGCAATTGGTTTACTTCTTTTTGGTTATATTTTACCTGCTTATAAAATTGTAAATATAGTAGCTGGTGGGGGAGCTGCAATTGTACTTATTTTCGCATTTGAGCTATCCAGAAGGAAATTTAGACAAACCAAATTTTTTCTCTTTGCATGGTGTATTTTCCTAATTAGTGTGCTTGTATTTGTTCTAAAAGATTATGGTGTCTTACCTACAAATTTATTTACAGTTCGATCTGTTCAAATTGGCTCCGTCATCGAAGCATTATTGCTTTCTTTTGCATTAGCAGACAAGATAAATACATATCGTAAGGAAATGTTAGAGCTCCAAGTTCGGGAATTGGCTATCTCTCAAGAAAATGAAAAGTTAATTCGAGAACAAAATATTGTCTTGGAGCAAAAGGTAAAAGAGCGCACCGAAGAACTTCAGGAGTCAAATAAATCACTAAGCTTAACTTTAACAAACTTGAAAGAGGCACAAGCACAACTTGTGGAATCTGAAAAAATGGCCTCCTTAGGGCAATTAACAGCTGGAGTTGCCCATGAGATTAATAATCCCATCAATTTTGTCACCTCAAATGTTTCCCCACTTAGAAGGGATGTCGGGATTCTACAGGATATCATAAATCAAATTGAGGAAATTGCATTGAACCAAGATTTAAGTACTGAAGAAAAACAAATCCAAATTCAGAATATCAAGCGCTTGAACGATTTGGAGTACTTAAAGTCAGAAATTGACTTTTTATTGAAAGGTATAAAAGAGGGAGCTGAAAGAACGGCAGAAATTGTTAAAAGCTTGAGAATATTTTCTAGGATAGATGAAGATACCTTAAAGAAAGCTGATGTGAATGAATGCTTAGATTCTACTTTAGTCATATTGAACACGATGACAAAAGAAAGGATCATAGTTGAGAAGGTATATCAAGACATTCCTATGATTGAATGTTATGCTGGTAAATTGAATCAGGTCTTTATGAACATTTTATCAAATGGTATATATGCAATTGAGAAAAAATATCATGAAAATCTTGAGGGGGTGTTAAGGATTGAGACGAAAATGAATAGTGATAATTCGAAAATTGAAATAAAAATAAAAGATAATGGTACGGGTATTCCTGAAGAGGTTAAAAGCCGTATCTTTGAACCATTTTTTACTACCAAAGAAGTAGGTGAGGGAACCGGCCTAGGGATGTCAATTGCTTATAAAACAATTGAAAGGCATAATGGAAAGATCATTTTAGATTCAGAATTGGGTGTAGGAACAGAGTTCACAATTATCCTTCCTATTAGACAGGAAGTTTAAGTAAATGAATTAATGGATTGAAGGTCACATTAAAGGGTATATTATGGATAAGAATTATGAGATTTTGTACATTGATGATGAGTACAATAATTTAGTTGGGTTTAAGGCGGCATTGCGTTTTCGATATAATATTCATATTGCAAGTAATACTACTGATGCTGAAAATATTTTGATGACAAATCCGAATATAAGGGTAATCTTCTGTGACCAAAAAATGCCAGGTGAAAATGGCATTGACTTCTTTAGTAGAATCAAAAAAGAATTTCCACGGCCAATACGTATCCTGATTACTGCATATGCAGACATGGATACCGTAATTGATTCCATTAACCGTGGTCATATTTTTAGATTTGTTAGAAAACCATGGGAGGAAGCCGAAATAATCTCATGTATTGAAGAAGCAAACAAATTCTATGTAACGAACTCTTTATTGGATATAAGGAATGCCGAATTGCAAAAGGCATATGAGGAATTGGATAAATTTGCCTACAGTGTAAGTCATGATTTACGAGACCCTTTAGCTGGGGTACTTGGAGCAATTAGAATTGCATTGGATTTCAAAAGCGTTGAACAAGTTCATGAGATTTTGTTTCTCATGAAGAATTCTATTGTCAAACTCGAAGATTATATCAACAGTTTGCGTGATTATTATTTATTGAGAAGGGGAGAGCTTAATCTGTCCAAAATAGATTTCAATTTATTATTTGATGATATTGTCGATTTCTATAAAATATATACTCAAAGTTCTGGTGTAGAAATGATTCTTGATATATCGCAGGATAAAACATTTATTAATGATAAATCTATTCTTGAACTAATACTTCATAACCTTGTTTCAAATGCCATAAAGTATCAAAAATTAGATGGTTTAGACAAGCAGGTAAAGCTGTCTGTCGAAACTGGAAATGGTCAAGCTATATTGTCAGTTGCTGATAACGGAATAGGAATTCCCCAGGCATTACAAGATGATATTTTCAAATTATTCTTCAGGGCGAGTGATCAGGCAGCGGGAATGGGATTCGGTCTTTATAATGTGAGAACCGCAGTGCAGAAATTAAAAGGGAATATTAGGGTAGAATCATCACCCGATTTAGGATCCAAGTTTATAGTGACTATTCCTTCGAAGGAATAGTCATTGAAAATTCTTCAATTAGGATAGTAATCTTTGGCGAAGTAAAAATTCAAGTTGTTCGTTTGAAATCTCTAATTTCGATTTTTGATCGATGATATTCATTTTGTTTTGATAGATTTCAAAGGCTCGATTAATGGTTTGACTTAATTCTTCTTCTTTCCAAGGTTTATTCAAATAATGAAAAATCTTACCCTTATTAATGGCATCAACAACAGCTCCCATATCAGTATAACCAGTTAATAGAATTCGCATAGGCTCAGGCTTTATTTTTATAACCTTTTCTAAAAACTCTACACCAGTCATTTCAGGCATTCTCTGGTCAGTTATGATGACCTCAATATCATTATTACGAATAATATCTAATGCCTCCGCCCCAGTCAGCGCAGTAAAAACATTATATTTAAACCTAAAAGTGGCTTTAAAAGAAAATAAATTGTTCTCTTCATCATCCAAATACAACACATTGATTTTATTTTCTGTATTCATTACTTTCTTTCTTGAAAAACTGTTTCAAAATTAGCAAATATTTGTGGTCACTTATAATTGATTTGAATATAATGAGAAAATTCATTAAATCTTTACGAATTAATGAATTTTGTTATTTAGTAATGAATATTTTGAGTTGTAATTACAATTTTTACTTTTTCAATTCTTTTAACCGAGTTAATCCTTCCAAAAAGTAATAATCAGCATATACTAGTGGGCCATCTACCTCTGAGTTATGAGGTAAACTTCCTACACTATGTTTCAATAAAAATCCTGAATTCGTACCTGGATCAGCAAAATATGTCGGGCTAGAAAGTGTTTTTAAGGTTTCTTTTGCAAAATTTAGAAACATTTCTTTTTCCTTTCCTTCGCTGAAACTAGAAAGATCTATCAATGCTGAGGCTGTGATAGCAGCAGCAGATGCGTCCCTAGGTATATAAGTAAGTTTTCTTGCTGAAAAATCAACATCTGATTGATATCCTTTTTCATTTGCATTAAAATCCCAAAAAGGAATCTTATCTTTTGGTAAATTAGGATGATTAATATAAAATTTTGCGGCTTTTTGAGCTGTCTTTAAATAGGCTGGATTTTTTGTTTCCTTGTACATCATTGTAAATCCATAAATAGCCCAAGCCTGTCCTCTTGCCCAAGTTGATTGATCTGAGAAACCTTGATTAGTTTGTTTATGAATTGCCTTTCCTATTTCATCATAATCTACGACGTGATAGGTGCTGAAATCTTCCCTAAAATGGTTTTCCATTGTTTTATGAGCATGACTATTTGCAACATCTATATATTTTGAATTTCCCGTTTCCTTTGTGGCATAGCTTAACATTTCCAAATTCATCATGTTGTCAATGATAACAGGGTATTGCCAAATAGTCTTATTATCCCAAGCCTTCTTTTCATTCCATGATTTAATGAGTCCTACATTTTCATCGAATCTTTTTAATGCAGTGTTGGAGGAATGAAGGATAATATCTCTGTATTCTGTTACCTTTTGAGGATTGTCTAAGTATTTAATTGCATTTCCGTAAGAACAAAACATGACAAAACCAATATCATGATGTTGGTCCAAGTCTTTTGCTTTTTCCAAAGCTTCGGTCCATTTGATAGCTTCATTTTTTATTTTTTCAGATCCTGTCTGATTATATATCAACCATAATGATCCGGGAAAGAATCCTCCAGTCCAGTCCCACTCATTTGTTACTATAAGTTTACCTTCTTTTACCGTTCTAGGGAATTTATTTGTCAGATTGGATTCCTTTATTAAAAGCTCATATTGCTTTTCAGCCTTTTTAAATGTTTCATCAAGAAAATCTGTTTTTTGTGGGGTCATTCCCAAAGTCAGTGCTAGAATGAGGGTAGTTAATATGTATTTCTTTATCATGAAATTTGTCTGATTAAATATTCTTTTAGTATTTAACTTGATAATCTTTTGGAAATTTTTTTCCTGAAAAGGCTTTTTTTGAAGTCCAATCTTCAGGCTCTGAAATCCAGAATTCATCATCTGCAGGTAATCCCAAAGGAAGAAAGGATAGTGAAGCTTCATAAAGAGAACCGGCATTTGTATAAGTATCTGCTATGTTTCCTTGTTCAGAAGTTGTAAAACCTAAAATCAACCATCCATGTTTATCATAGAGATCAAACTTGTAAATGTTTTTTAATATGGCGGTTAGACCAGCGCGTATTTGACCGTAAGAAATACCTTCAGGAATTTTTTTGTCTAACGCTACTTGTGCTAGTGGTTGGAATGCTCCATTTCTATATGTGGAACTTCTTCCAATAATAGGGTAGAAACCTTCTGGAGAGATCAGTCTTTCCTGATGTTGTGCGTATCTTTGCATCCTTTTATAAGCACGGTCGTACTTTTCCTGATAATTTCCTGCCTTTAGGTTGTGTTTTAAAGTCTCAACCAACATGCAATGTATGATATAGCCATTGTAATAATCGAAAGCAAAATGATTCCCGTCGCTATACCAGCCATCTCCTACATACCATTCTTGATCGAACTTATTGATGGCTTCATCAATCTTTTCACGCTGTGGTTCAACTCCAACGCTGTACAGAAAGGTTTCTGTTATCGCTGAAAACAAAAGCCAATTGTTTTGACCTGGTTTAATCCATCGAATATGCTTTAGCTCTTCAATTAAATGTTGTTTGGTTTCATTAGATAATGGCTCCCATAATGCATGTGGTGCCCTTAATATTCCTAATGCTAAATGTGCTGCATCAACCAAGGTTTGACTTGAATTATCTCTCCAGGCAAAGTAATCAGGAGAGCCTGGATCGACACAATTTTTGATTCCAAGTAATGCCTGTTCCTTGAATTTCAGTCTTAACTTTCCTTCCTCGGTTTGATCATCTTTTAAGCCTAACCATGGTCCCATACCGGCAAGTAGCCTCCCAAAAGCTTCAAGATATCCTACTTTAGGATTTCTACTATCGTAAGATTCTGATACAACCATAGGCATGTTTTTCTGAAAAGTACCTTTACTCAAATTCTCCAAAATTGGAGTTGCCATAGTGCTCAATATTGATACCCAATAGGAACGGTCATTTATTTTTTTTGATAAATAATCGGATTGGTTTGAGGGATGGTTGTTGGGCAAAGCACTTTTTATTGGGAGTGTCATACTACTCAATAATAATCCAGTATGCTGTAACCAGGTTCTTCTTTTCATTTTTTGGAAATTTATTGGGTATAGGTTTTTTAAAACTTATTACTCCAATATACTTTTTTTCGATTTAATAATCTTGTAATATTTATGATATTGCCCATCTTCCTTCAAATTTATTAAGTTTGTTTTCCGTAGATCTATATTAAAATGGACAAAAACAAAATCAATGCAGACGAATTTGTAGAGAAGTTTATGGATGGTTCTTTAAATCATCTTACATATATACAAACCCCAATTAAAATTTTTCCACTGCACGATATCGCACCATATTTAAAGACACCAATTCCCCCTATTTTTTTTGGTTATAATTTGGTTATTTACATCAATAAAGGACATTTTAAACATCAAATTGAATCAACCACATATATGGTTCAAGCACCAGCAATCCTTATTTCTAACTATGGTAATATTTCTGCTATCGATTCTGTAGATAAATCTGCCCAAGGATTTTGTGTTTTAATTAAGGAACAAGCAATGACATCGCTATTCCGAGAACAGGAAATATTAAATATTTTTACTATTTCTCCGCTCATAAATCTCATAAATCAGGATGATTTAGAATTGAATAACTTATTAAGTCTCCTCTACAAAGAAATATATTCCGATAAACCTTATAAGGAATATTATGAAAGCATATTCAAAACAGTTATGCTTAAAATTATTAAAATTTCAGACTCAAACAACTCTTTGGAAAGACGCCAGGAAATAGCGATTTCATTTAAGCAACTCGTTCATTTACATTATAGTAAAGAAAAGTCCGTTAGTTTCTATGCAGATAAACTTCTAGTTTCCGTTAATTATCTGAATCGCTGTGTGTCTTCCGTATTTAAGAAAACATCCAAACAATTAATTTTAGAAGTCGCAATTATTCATAGCCAATTATTGTTACTGGAGACCAATAAAAGTATAGCTTCCATTGCTTATGAACTAGAATTTGATGACCCTTCTTATTTTACGAGATTGTTCAAAAAAATTGTTGGAATATCGCCTTCTGAATATAGAAATAGAATTAATTAACCAAATTTAACGTCAATGCACGATTTGTCCTATTTATTGACGGATTTCTCATAGCATTTCTATGCATATCATCCTAATTTTACAATTGAAGATTATTTTCGGAAAATAATCTTTAGCTGGCATACGATTTTATGCCCAATAAATTGATTGTAAAAAATAAAAAATAATATGAACGGAGTAATAGAGCACGTAGATTTTGACAGCTATATCTCATCATTTAGAAAACATTTATATCACATCTTTAGGGAAGAATTTGATTATAGTTCAATTAGTTTAAAAAGGGATTTTCCTGCAGAATTTCTTTCAGAAATAATGAAGAAAAAACCCCTTGCAGTGGCTATTCCTAAAATCCACGGAGGTAGGGGAGTTTCAGTTAAAGAATGTTTGGGGGTTTTGTCTGCTGCATCCTACGAATCATTGGCGCTTTCATTAATGTTTGGAATTAATATCGCATTATTCCTAGAACCGCTTGCTAAATATGGCAATTTTTCTGTTCAGGAAAGAGTGTTTAAAGAATTCCTTGAGAATAATGCAATGGGTGGCTTAATGATTACCGAAAAGGCATATGGAAGTGATGCATTAAATATGAAGACTGGATATGAACAAATTGCCGATTCTTATAAAATTAAAGGTGAAAAACATTGGCAAGGTTTAAGTGGTGCTGCTGATTTTTGGTTGGTAACTGCTCGTAAATATACAGCAAATGGAGAATTGACCAGAGATATTGATTTTTTCTTAACAGAAAATAAAAAATCTGAGCAACATATTCCGATGGTTGAACGATATAATAACTTAGGATTATATGCAATTCCTTATGGAATAAATCCGATTGATGTAGTTGTTCCTGAGGACCAAAAATTAATTCCTGAAAGTACAGGTATTAAATTGATGCTGGACATGCTTCATCGAAGCCGCTTGCAATTCCCAGGTATGGGCCTTGGTTTTATTAAGAGATTAATGGATGAATCTTTGCAACATTGTCAGACAAGAATTGTAGGTGGTAATCCTTTGTTAAACATTGACGCTGTAAAATATCAGTTAGCAAGAATTCAAGCTGCATTTACTATTTGTTCTGGAATGTGTGCATTTAGCGTTGAAACGAGTAATATTGAAAACGACCTCTCTTCAATGAGTATTGAAGCTAATACATTAAAGGCTTTGGTGACTGATTTAATGCAAGAATCTGCACAGATAAGTCTTCAATTGGCAGGTGCGAATGGATATCGATTGGATCATATTGCTGGACGATCCGTTGTGGACAGTAGACCCTTCCAGATTTTTGAAGGTTCTAATGAAATGCTATATTCACAAATCGCAGAAGCTGTGCTTAAATTGATGCGTAAATCCAAAGAAAATAATCTTTATCAATTCTTAAATGGATATACCAATTCGAATATGAGTGCTTCATATTTTAAATCCCAATTAGACTTCAATGTTGATTCAAATATTAGTCAAAGAGATTTAGTAACAATAGGTAGAATGATAGCCCGTGTATTAAGCTTCCAGTTTGTCCTTAAAATGAATGGTTTCAATTCTGAACTCGTTGAAATAACCCGTCAACATATGTTAATGGATTTAAATATGTTCTTAGGTCAATTATCAAGTAAAAATACAGCTAATCCAATAGTTGATTACCAAGATAGTTCGGATTGGATGAACTTCTTGTCATAAAAAGTTTTACAAAATATTAAGACCATATATTTTTAATTAAATATAATGCCCTAAAAAGTTTAATAAATTTTTTGGGGCATTTTTATGTCTAAAAACCAAAGACACAATCCCGATTTTTCTAAATTGGAATTTATTATCTTAATTTTGACTTATCGCACACAAACCTATATTGTTATCAATTAAAAAAAATTTATTTCAGCTATTTTCATGAAACCACAGAAGGACGCTATAATTAATGAGACCGAGAGGAAAGCGAGGAACCTCGATGTATATTATAAAGTAGATATCGTAGTCATTGGCGCCGGTCAAGCTGGGCTTTCAGCAGCCTACCACCTAAAACGTGAAGGAATAGAGCCAGGAAAAGGATTTGTTGTTTTAGATGATGAATTTGGTTCGGGTGGAGCATGGCAGCATCGCTGGGATTCTTTGACACTGAGTAATGTTAATGGTATAAATGATTTGCCAGGTATGAGTTTTGAAGAGGCAGTGAATAAAAATGATCCAGAAATTCAAGCGAATGTGGCAATCCCTCAATATTATGAAAAATATGAAAAGGAAAATCAATTACCTATTATCCGTCCTGTTCGAGTAATCGAAGTAACAGAACGCAACGGTCGATTCCTGATTCATACAAATGGACTCCAATTTTCCGCAAGGGGAATAATAAACGCAACTGGTACATGGAAAACTCCTAATTGTCCCCATTATCCAGGTTGGGAAAAATTTAAAGGAAGACAATTGCACACAGGAGAATATAAAAATGCACAAGAATTTATTGGTAAACATGTAATTATTGTTGGAGGAGGAATATCAGCTGTTCAGCTTTTAGGCGAAATATCAAAAATCACTGAAACGACCTGGGTAACAAGAAGACCGCCTGACTTCAGGCATTACGAATTTAATCCTGAATTAGGTCGTGAAGCTGTTGCAATGGTTGAAGATCGTGTTCGAGAAGGATTGTCGCCTAAATCAGTTGTCTCTGTTACAGGATTACCAATAACTCCTGCAATTGAAGGGATGCTTAAGAATGGAATTTTGGAAAGGAAACCTATGTTTCAGGAAATAACTGAAAATGGTGTGAAATGGGAAGATGGATCTACGGTCGATGCTGATGTGATTTTTTGGAATACAGGGTTTAAACATTCATTAGACCATTTGGCTCCCCTTAATCTCATAAACGAATTGGGGGGAATTGTGATGTCAGGGCAATTAGCGACACAGGTAGAAAAAGATCATAGGATACATTTAACTGGTTATGGACCATCTTCTTCAACAATTGGTGCAAATCGAGCAGGTAGAGCTGCAGCTAAAGAATTAATTGCTGAATTAAAATTAAAGTAAGAGTTGTAAAATTTTTAGTGAAGTTGTTCAGAGTGAAATAAATAATTGCATATTTGTTTTTTTGCTAACATTTGCTAATTTGGTAAAACGGATTAGCAAAACCTAAACACAAAAATTTAATAAACTCAAATATGATTAAACAATGTTTTACCAAGTTTCTTCTCCTGCTTCTCGTAATGGCAGTTGTAAGTTCTTGTCAACAAAAACGTTCTGGAAAACCTAAGGTTTTGGTTTTCAGCAAAACTACAGGCTTTCATCATGCCTCAATTGCTAAAGGTAATGAGGCAATCCAAAAATTAGGGCTAGAAAACAATTTTGATGTAGATACGACTTCCAATGCCGATCTTTTTCTAGAAGATTCATTGAAAAACTACTCAGCCGTCATCTTTTTAAATACAACTGGAGATGTATTAAACAATTACCAAGAGGCAGATTTTGAACGTTATATTCAGGCAGGCGGGGGCTACGTAGGAATTCACTCTGCAGCTGATTCAGAAATCGATTGGGGCTGGTACGGAAGACTTGTTGGAGGTTATTTTGGATCATCTCCTGTTATCAAAAAAGCAACCCTGACAATTACAGACAAAAATCATCCAGCTACCAAATCTATTGGTGATACTTGGGAGGTAACAGATGAATGGTATACATTTAAAAAATTATATGAACCTGTAAAAGTTTTAATGACTGTAGATAAAGCAGTTTTTAATAATCCTAATGAAGTTCAAGAAACACCCGTTGCATGGTACCATGAATTTGATGGTGGTCGATCATTCTATACGAGCTTAGGTAATGAAGATGCTGAGTATTCAGATTCTAATTTCTTAAAACATTTATTAGGTGGTATTGAATATGCTATTGGTAAAAACTATGTGTTGGATTATAAAAAAGCAAAAACCAAACAAGTTCCAGCTGCGGATCAATTCAAAAAGGTAACCATGGTAGAAGGAGAATTCTTCGAACCAACGGAAATGGCAATTCTTCCTAATCTTGATATCTTAGTTGCTCAACGCCGCGGTGAATTGCTCCTATATAATAAGGAAACTAATAAAGTGTCGCAGGTTGGACTTTTAAATGTTTACCATAAAACCGAAGTGCCGAATGTTAATGCTGAAGAAGGTTTTATGGGATTGACTATCGATCCAGATTTTGCAAAAAACAATTTTATCTACGCATTTTACAGCCCAAAAGATACCTCTGTTAATAGACTTTCCCGTTTTGTATTCAAGGATAATAAACTTGATTTAGCTTCTGAAAAAGTTGTTTTACAGTTTTATTCTCAACGTGATATTTGCTGTCATACTGGTGGATCCTTAGCATTTGGAAAAGATAGGACCTTATTTATTTCAACTGGGGATAATTCTACACCATTTGATGAACCTAACCAAAAATACGTTAGTAATGGATATTCCCCACGTGACTCAAGAGAGGGGCATGAACAATATGATGTTGCACGTTCTTCTGGGAATACAAATGATTTACGTGGAAAAATCCTAAGAATCACCGTTAAAGAAGATGGTACTTATGATATTCCTGCAGGAAACTTATTTGCTAAAGGTCAAGAAAAGACTAAACCTGAAATTTATGTAATGGGAAATAGAAATCCATATAGAATTTCAATCGATAAGAAAAATGGGTTTTTATATTGGGGTGAAGTTGGTCCTGATGCCAATAAAGATTCTGTTGGTCGAGGTCCTAGAGGTTATGATGAAGTTAACCAAGCAAGAAAAGCTGGTTTTTTTGGCTGGCCATATTTTGTAGGAAATAACTATGCCTATAACCCTTACAATTATGAAACTGGCGCTTCTGGAAATGCTTATGATCCTAAAAAGCCAATTAATGATTCTCGAAATAATACAGGGTTGACTGAATTACCTGAAGCTATGCCAGCTTTTATTTGGTATCCGTATGGTGATTCTCCTGATTTTCCTCAAGTAGGATCGGGTGGTAGAAATGCAATGGCTGGTCCAATTTATTATTCAGACCAATTCCCACAAGAAACTAGATATCCTGACTACTATGATGGTAAATTAATTATCTATGACTGGATACGTGGTTGGATTAAAGCCGTAACAATGTTGCCAAATGGCGATTTCGACAAGATGGAACCTTTTATGGCTGGAACGAAATTTAATAGCCCTATTGATATGGAGGTTGGACCTGACGGTAAGATTTATGTTTTGGAGTATGGTTCAGGTTGGTTTACGCAAAATCCTGATGCAGCCATTTCAAGAATTGATTTTACACCTACAAATCGTAATTCAAAAACAGATAAGAATGTAGCCGCTGAAAATGGAGCTGCAGGACCTATGGGACATCAACAAGGACCAGCAAAACCTAAAGGTGAAAGTTTAATTGAAGCTTCTGATTGTAAATCATGTCATGCCATAGATAAAAAATCGGTAGGTCCTTCTTATGTAGAAGTTGCGAAACACTACAAAGATAATAAAGATGCTCAAGCCATCTTGGTTAAGAAAATCAAAAATGGTGGTAGTGGCGTTTGGGGGGAAGTAGCTATGGCTGCCCATCCAAATATTAAGGATGAAGATTTAAATGAAATGGTAAAATGGATTTTATCGCATAAATAGAATTAACTATATAAAATTAAAGGCATGGATCATTTCGATCCATGCTTTTTTTTGCCTTTTCGACTGATTAATTCTTGTTGATTATTCAATTTAAATAGGAGATAAATTTATTAAAAGAATAATTTTTTATTATCTAAATATTCATCGATATTAAGTTGTAGATGCTCAGCTACATATGGAATTACAAAAACATTTTTAATGCTTTTGATGAGTAAATTTCATTCTTAACGAAATTTTTTATTTGATTGTCATTTAATTTGGTTAATTATTTTTATAATCATAAAAAAATTTTAGAACTAAACGGTAAATTTTTGGTTTTAATTAATGTGATAACATGTTATGAACTTAGTTATTCCTATATTCGGAGCGTATTAATCTACCAGAAAATTATCTATGAATATCGCAGTGGTTCCGGAAAATGAGTCGGAGAGGCTAGACAATCTTTATTCCTTTGGCTTAATTGGTTTAGGAAAGATGCCTGAATTAGATGTGTTTGCTGAATTAGCTTGTCGCATTTGTAATTGCCCAAGCTCAATTATTGCAATCATGGAACAGGATATTCAAAGAATCCAAAGTTGTTTCGGTATTGAATTAGAAACTGTGGAAAGAAAAAACACAGTTTGCCAATATACTTTATTGAGTGAAAATCCACTCATGATTGAGGATACATTTCTAGATGAAAGAACTGCACTTAATCCCTTAATTCAGGCTGGTCATATTAGATTTTATGCCGGTGTACCTCTATTAGATGATCGTGGTATTGCTTTAGGTACGCTCTGTGTTATTGATTATATCCCAAAAAATCTAAGTACAAATCAGTTGGAGGAACTCCAAAAATTGGCAAAAGCCATTGTGGCGGTCTTACTTGCAAAACGGAAATTAAATCAAGCCACCTATTTTAGAGATATTCTTTCCGTAACTCAAAATATGATCTGTGTATTGAATGAAGAGTACATGATTAAGGAAGTAAATCCTGCATTTGCTGCTCTCATGAAATTACCATTGAAGGAATTTACAGGAGTGAATTTTTTAGATCTACTACATGTGCATGATGCGAACATCCTTTCAAGTTTTCGATCCATTAAAACTGGTGAAAAAGCAATCCAAGTTCAAACTCAGACGCTATTGGAAGATGAAACAAATTTGACGATAGACTGGCACCTTAAACTAGTTTCAGAGAATAACGAAATATTCGCTTTCGGAAGGAATATCACCAAAGAGAATGCTGAAAAATTGAAACTCGAAATATCTGAAAGAAAATTTAGAAATTTCTTTGAAAATGGTATTGGACTAATGAGTATGCATGACCTTCATGGAAACATTTTGGAGGTCAATGATAAAGGTAGAAACGCCCTTGGATATGAGAAGGAGGAAATCCCCAATCTGAATTTATTAGATCTTGTGCCTGAAGAAAATAAGAGTTTAATCGAACCCTACCTCGATAGAATCAGCAAATTAGGCGAGGATAGCGGGATGATGGTTATGAAGCATAAAAATGGTGAATGGATTTACTGGTTATATAACAATATTCTTGAAGAGGATGTCAACGCAAAAAAATATGTAGTTAGTACTGCTTTAAACTTAACAGAACGAATACTTCTGGAAAAGGATTTGCTCAACACCAAACAGGTTTTAGAACAGACAAATCTAGTTGCGCAAGTAGGGGGATGGGAAGTTGATTTAGTCAAGAATGAAGTGAAATGGTCGGACTCAACAAGATTAATTCACGGAGTAACCTTAGATTTTAAACCAAATTTGAATAATGTATTTTCTTTTTATGATGAAGAAGATAAATTATTTATAGAAAAAAAATTCTCAGAGGCCATTAAAACAGGGAAATCCTATGATTTTGAAATTAAAATGCGGAAATCTGATTCTGAAGAAATCTGGGTCAGAATAAAAGGAATTCCCGAAATGACTGATGGTCATTGTAATCGTATTTTTGGGATCATTCAGGATATAGACCAAAGCAAGAAAATTTTTGTAGACCTAGAATTAAAGGAAGCTATACTTCAAACATTTGTTAAGCATGTGCCTGCAAGTGTTGCTATGTTTGATAAAAATTTGAACTATATCACAATTAGTGAGCAGTGGCGAGAAGAATTTCATCCAGATACAGAAATTTATAAGGATACAAACCTCTATGATCTATTTCCTAATGTACCTCAATATAGAAAGGATATATATGATGATGCTTTAAAAGGTAAATCTTATAAAAACACAAATGAAATTGTAAAATCAGAAAAGCAAGAACTCGAACAGCATTATAATTGGGAGGTTCGTCCTTGGAGATTTTCAGATCAATCAATTGGAGGGATTATCATTTTCTCCCAAAATATTTCTGATCAGGTTAAAACCAATGAAGAACTTAAAAATGCCAAGAAATTAGCAGATTTCGCGAGTAAAGCAAAATCCGAGTTCCTTGCGAATATGAGTCATGAAATTCGAACACCTTTAAATGGTGTGATTGGTTTTTCAGATTTACTCCTTAAAACACCTTTAAATGAACTTCAAAAGCAATATTTAAAATATGTCAATGAATCAGGTAATAACCTGCTTGCCATTATCAATGATATCCTGGATTTCTCCAAAATTGAGTCTGGAAAGTTAGAATTTTATATTGATCGTTTTAATATTTATGAGCTTGTCAATCAGGTGATTCACGTCATCATTTATCAAGCTCAGAAAAAAGGTGTTGAACTTCTACTAAATATTGAACAAGGATTGCCACCTTATATTTTTATTGATGAATCTAGAATAAAACAAGTGTTGATAAACCTGCTCGGAAATGCCATAAAATTTACAGAGACTGGGGAAATTGAATTAAGAGTAGAACAGATTGAATTAAATAAGGATGAAGTAAGTCTACGATTTACAGTGAGAGATACGGGAATAGGGATTCCTGAAGAAAAACAGCAGCGAATTTTTGATGCTTTTATGCAGGAGGATAGTTCTGTTAGTAAAAGATTTGGAGGTACTGGACTTGGACTGACCATCTCAAATAATATTCTTAAATACATGAAGTCTGAACTTGTACTCAAGAGCACTGTAGGAATAGGTTCAGAATTCTCATTTGATATTACTGTTCCATTTGAAACCACTGTGGAGCAAGAAAAGCATTTGAATATTAAAACAGCATTAATTGTAGATGATAATGCTTCTAATCGAATGATTTTAGACCATATGCTCACTTATAAAAACGTTCAAACTAAAAATGTATCTAATGGGTTTGAGGCGTTACAATTGGTAGCAATGGGGGAACGTTATGACGCAATTTTAATGGATTATAGGATGCCAATTCTTAATGGTTTGGAAACTATAGAGAAAATTAAAAGTATCTATGCTCAAAATGAAGAACAATTACCAATCCTTGTACTTCATACTTCATCAGACGATCAAGACCATATAGGAGCCTTTCGTATTGAGCCAAATTCATATATCCTTCCCAAACCAATAATCTCTGAGGATTTATATCGTGTTTTAAGCAGTTCCGTAGCAATTCCTATATCTAAGAATATTGTGAATGAACAGGAAGAAAAAACCTTATCTACGAATCTGTTAAATGGTGATTTTAAGGTTCTTTTAGCAGATGACAATCCTGTCAATATGGCCCTAAATTTAAGGCTTATTGAAAGTATTTTGCCTAATTGTAGTACAGTTTCAGTGGAAAATGGATTAAATGCACTAGATGAATGCGCACATAAACAGTTTGACCTAATCCTTATGGACATTCAAATGCCAATTATGGATGGATTAGAAGCAACTAAAAAAATAAGGCAACTTGAAGGTTATGGTCAAACTCCAATAGTAGGAATTACTGCAGGAAATGTGGTAGGAGAAAGGGAAAGATGTTTGCAAGTTGGAGTCTCTGATTTTCTAACAAAGCCAATTAAAACGGAAGAGTTTAAAAAAGTTATCCAAAAATCCCTTTCAAATTCTCTATTAAATTCAAAATTTGAAGAACCCCAAATTCAGCATATTGATTTT
>JBEBTR010000019.1:0-34531 GCA_040393725.1 Sphingobacterium endophyticum
TATTTTATCTTCTGAAAAACTTACTTCGGCAATATACATTGCCCTGGGGTGAATTTTATCTTTAGAATGATGTGCGTGAAATACGATTTTTAATTTTCCATCCTTATCCTTGAACATTGCACTATGTCCTACACCTACCAATCCATTTGGCATTTGAAGAATGGGGTTCTTTTCGTATTTTGTCCATGGTCCCATGATAGAGTTTGAGGTAGCAAAGCCGATTCCATAATACTGACTTTCATAACTGTTTGCAGAATAAGTCATATAGTAAATACCTTGATGCTTTATTACAAATGACCCCTCATTAACTCTTGGCCAAACAGTTTCCCATTCTTGAGAAACATGTATACTGGGCTTCATTGAATTCGTATCAATAGTTATCAAATCTTTTTGAAGCTTTGCAACCCAGATATTAAGTCCATCGTTAAATCGGTCAAAAAACAAATAAGGTTTTCCATCAGAATCAATGAACAAAGAATTGTCTATTGCTTTTTCGTGAGGTAACATTGGAATTTTTTTTTGTTGAATAAATGGTCCCAATGGAGAATTTGAAGTAGCAACGCAAATGTGTTCATTTGCAGAATAATACATAAAAAACTTTTTCTTTTCTTTAATAAAATATACTTCAGGAGCCCAAAACCATTTTCCACCCCAAGAGTGCTCAGAAGAAAGTGCTATTTCTGGTTCCTTTTTCCATTCTTTAAGATTTTCTGAAGTATAAACTTCAATTCCCTGAGAGGAATTAGTACCATAAGCATAATATTTTCCTTTATATAGCATTATAAATGGGTCACCAAGAGGAACTGGATTATCCTTTTGAAATTCAACAGAAAATACTGAATTAGCGAGCAGTATGGATAAAATTATCAAACTTAAATAAAGGTATAATCTTTTCATGTCAATGAAATTCAATATAGGTTTAGATGTATCAATTGTAATTTGAATTAAGTTACAAATTATTTAATAATTGTCTATTTCCCAATACAATAAAAACGGGGAAAACAGATCACTAAGTTGATGGAAATTCAAAGAATTTTAAGAGAATATACAGTTTCACTTTTTAAATCCGAGATAGATGTTTAAACATGTTACCGATTATCAATAACAAAATGAAAAACAGGTATTTATATCAGGTAATTATTGTAACATACATATGGATATATGGAAAACCGTAATGTATTTCTCGTTAAAATATCTACATTAGTTTCATCACACTAACACAATGGAGACTACTGATTTTAACGTTTGGCTAAACCAAAATGTTAAGCTTTCTAACATTAATCAAGTATGGACTTTGTACCATGCTGTTCGTACCGAAAGCAATGAATTTTTTTCATTCTCGATAATGAGAGATGAGGACCGATTATTAATAAAATGTGCTAAATCCGAAAATATTCTGATCATTGAAAATCATGAAATAAAAAATCGCTTTCTGCATACTTTAGAATATCCATTTCTTTATCAAGGTGGTATAGATACCGCTAAAGAATTGAGTAAAGATTGGGTATCCTAATAATCAATATTTCAAAAATAAAATAAAATAGGCATTGCTTATTAGTAAATCTATTGCCTTAAAATTTTGTTTAACCTCTTTATTGAATTGAAATCAAAAAATATAGAAATGGACATTAGGTCGTTTCTTAGAATTTTATTGTTTCTTTTCTCATTAATGTACTAATTAAAGAGTTTTTCTTCGGTTAAAGAAAAAAAAGCGATCAAAGAAAATCCTTTGATCGCAAATAAACCTAATAAATAAAAGCCTTAATCTTTAGAAGAAGATTATTTTTTGGAAATCATCTTTTCTCTCAATTGATTTTCTGAGGTTTCATTCCAATATTTACAGTCTAGTTCCATAAATATTGAACTATATGGTATGGAAGTTTCTGATTTCAACACAAGAATCTTAAATAATTTTGAAGCTGAGTCCATTTTAGAAAACACATCCTGATGCAAAATAGAAGAATATGCGGTATTAGGATAAATAGTATAAAGGTGTTTTTTAAACTTATTAGCACCAGGTGATAAATTGTCATTAAGCACATCTAACTCCAAATCTTTATACAATATCGGTTTTACATGGCTCTGCGAATCTAATTGAGTCTTAACTTCATTTAACACTGATAACAGGGCTTCATTTGTTTCAATTATTTGAATGTTTTCACTGGCAAGTTCAGGAAAAGCCTTATCCACAATAAGGAGCCAATTTCGGTGTCCTAATTTGGGTAATTCTGTTGCTAATTCCACCTTCCAATTTTGTTTATCCTGATTTACATTAGGTTCCTTAGCATATTGCTTACAGGAACCAAGGAAAATAACAGTGTAGGTTAAATATTGAATTATTCCTTTCATCCTATTTGAATTTCCAGTTCTTCACCCTGAGTTATTTGAATAGATTTATTTAATTTAATCTTAGCTGTTCCATTTTCAACGACCACTTCCTTTACAATAGGATTTTGTCCTTTTAGGAGCACATTAACTTTTTGGGAAGGAATTTTTGATTTCCCCATTGCATTTAACGAGATTTCTTGAACTTCTAACCGACCTTTCTCTAATTTTAATATTGCGTTTAATTTTTCTGAACTTGATTTTTGAGAATAACTTCCCCAACCTTCAGAACCAGTAAATGCGGCTTTAAAATCTTGAGGATTTATTTTTGGATCAAATCCGATTTGTTTTTTAGGTCCATGAAATGTAAATCCGCAGGCATTGATAAAAGTTCCATAACTCGCCATTGCTCTTGCATAATGATCGCTGCATTCAATTTCATTAAAAGGATTTCTTTTAGATGCATGGTACCTGTCATGAATTTTGCGTGTGAGGATGAGACTTTCATCTATCATACCCTCTCCCATCATATGAGCAGCAACTTGATGTTCAAATCCACTCATGCATTCATGGAAATAACCAAGTTGCCAGGTTTCATTTTCTCCATATGCCTTTTTTTCATTTTTTGGATTAGTATTCATCACCATACCAGCATCCCCTGCTAATGCATAAGGTCTTCCTTGAAGATGGGTTTTGATATAAGGTCCAACATCGGGTGTGAAATTATAGTTCCATAAAGCCTGCAGTGCAGACATTGTTTTTTCTTTCGAGTTGATTCTTGGTAAACCTAATTGAAATGTCCATGCTTGTCCATATACCTGATCAATATGACATGTATTATAGGAACCGAGTTTCTTTCTTCCGAATTCTTTGTTAGGACGATGAATATAATACTCGCCATTAAAGAGCTGTTCATCCATATTTCTCGATCCTTTTTGGAAATACTCTGCACACACCTTTTGGAATGAAGAGTCTCCAATTTCTTCAGCCATCCGTTCAGCAGCTTTTACAGCCGCTAAACAAAGACCAACTATCCAAGCAATTTCCCCTTCCCATACCGCATCTAAGGTGTTTTCCATTGGAGTATCTGTCATTCCATCACCGTTCTTATCTTGATTTAAAATAAACTGGGTTGCCTTTTTAATGGATTGCCAATTTTTTTTCAAGAAGGTATCATCTTTACTTGTTTGATGATCACGATAACATCTTAAGATAACCCCCGCTTGTCCATCAATTGCTGGTCTTGTTTCATATTCAGCCCTAAAGATAATAGCGCCTGAATCAGGCTTGAACCCAACTCCAAAATCAGTTTGTTCTCTCAAATTACGTTCAAGTCCAGGAAATATCCTACCCATTGACTGTCCATATTGCCAAACATGTGTACAGGTACCGGCACAGGCTCCAACTCCTTCCCAACCCCAAAACCTACCGGTTCCAAAACGCATTGTATTTGCTGTCGCTAATGTACCTATATTGACAAATGTTCTATCAATAAACCAGTTAGGCAAGGTCGTATCATTCCAGGTTTTCACCCAACTCAATGTATCTGCATCTAATTTGGATTTATTAATCGAATAATACTTCAATACATCAGCAGCATCCTTAAATTTCGTCCCGTACCAATAACCTTCTTTAGCGTCCACTAAATGTTCTCTGAGTTTCGGATGAGGATTATTAAAATACCAAGAAACGGTATAATCAAAATTCTCTTTGCCTGATCCATTTAACAATCTACTGGAACTAATTGCCGCTATTTGCATGCGTTCAAATTCATCGACATGATTGTCAATATCATTTTTAACAGAGTCAGGCGTTATCGGCCATTGTTCAATTTTAGTACTAACCTTTGCTTTTGGATCATGACTCATAAAAGCCATATTTCCATGATCTCCTGCAGATTGAAACTCAGCTGGAACTTGATCTGCTGCAAAATAAACTAACTTGGATCCAGAATTCATCTTCTCTACCCTAGCTACCTTTTTTACATCATTAAATTCTTTCCTGCCCTTATGAACTCCATTCTCCATCCAGCCGATGAGCTCGACTTCAATATTTTGATCGAATTTATTTTTGATTTCAATGTGAAAATTAGTTAATGGCAATGAAGAATTATCTTCATCTAGGGGAATAAAAGGAGAAAATGCCGTTAGTTCAACATCAACAGGAAATGAATTACTAGAAAATATCACTTTACAAGTTGGGTAAGATGGTTCAAAAATCACTTCGTCCCAATGACTTTCTTTAAGTTCTTTTTGAAGGACTTTTCCATCTCTTTTCACAGCTACCAAAAACCCTTGTTCAAATTTTCGTAAATTATCAGCTATTGCAGGTTCAACGAATGCAGAACCGTCCCTAGGCCTAACACGAACCATTTCTTTACCATTATCCCATTGAATTACTTTCCCTTCAATACCTTCTCTTGAACCATCATAAGCATCGTTGAAGACTTGCCATAACCAGAGTCTTCCGTCACCCCCAATATATACTGTACCTGTATGAAGGCCTCCTACTGGCATACCGATATACTTTAATTCATTTCGACTTTTCTTATATTGAAGTTTTTCATCCTTTTTATATAAGGATTTTATCCAAGATGGATCATACCCTTTATCTAATGGAATATTATGAATGACTTGATTCCAAGCAAACATGCTTTTAGACCAGACTGGAAAGTTAACGGCTAATACTCCTAAGCCCAATAAACTTGTATTCTTCAAAAAATTTCTTCTATCCATAATTTTCGCTTTAATTACTACCAGCCCGAGTTTTGAGGTAATAAATTTTGGTTTCTATCTATTGCAGTTTGCGGAATTGGCCATAAATAATGTTTATTCTTATCAAAGACACGATTTTGAGCTAAATATTTAGGCTTTGTCCAATCGCCAACTTGATCTTTTTCATTACTATTTATTCCATAAGCAGGCTTATTTAATACATCTTCAGCGATTTTCCACCTTAATATATCGAAATAACGTTTATGTTCAGCAACAAATTCATGTCTTCTTTCTTCTCGTATTAATTCTCGCATTAGATTTTTATTGCTTAATTGACTATTTGTTATAGTTGGTAAACCTGCTCTAACACGAACCTCATCTAAAACTGTCTTAATTTGTGAATCACCAGGTCTAAATTCATTTAAAGCTTCTGCAACAATTAAAAGTGCTTCTGCATATCTGTAAATAGGCCAGTTTGCAAAACCTGCACTGGGTTTTGTATAAGTCGGCTCATTGAATTTAAGGTACATATAGCCTGTTATTCCACCTCCTTCACTATTTAATTTCTCGCTCTGATTAAATGAAGGGTGAGGCTGATAATCCAAATATTGTCCATTTGGTCGTAAAACAGGCTCTCCTGGTAACATAAAAGTTTTCTTTAATCTCTTATCTCTATTGGAATAAGGATCCTGTTTATTATAGACGGTAGATTCTGAAATTGGTTTTCCATCCGAACAAAGATAAGAATCCACTAAATCTCGGGTGGGACAAAATGATGCCCATCCATTGCCTGTTATTCCAGTTCCTGCAGGTGATGCTAATACCGGTGTCATATGTGTAATCTTATCTTCTACATATTGATATGCCAAAATAGTTTCATCTGTGTTTCTGTTATTGTCTTGTTTGAAGATCTCGGAATAATCATCTATTAATTTATAACCCAGTGTTAAAACTTGAGCTGCGGCTTCGTAGGCACCTTTCCATAAAGATTCATCAACTTTGCCTTCATGATATTGTTTTATACTTGCCTGATATAACAAAATATTAGCTTTCAACATCAAAGCTGCTCCTTTGGTTATTCTTCCAACATCCGCTCCAGTGTATTTATCAGGAAGGTTATTAACTGCGAAATCTGCATTTTCCAAAGCATACTTCAAGACCTCCTCTTTTTTGGTCCTAGGTAAGCTGCTTTCATCAAGAGCAATAGGACCTTCTTTGATCAATGGTATATCACCGAATAACTGAACCATTCTAAGGTACCTCATTCCCATAACGACACGAGCTTCAGCTTCGAAACGTTTCTTTTTATTTTCGTCAAACTCCATTCCTCTCAGACGTTCCAAAAAATAAAGGCTCTTCCGAATTTGATCGTATCGCCATTCTTCTGTTAAATACCCTGTGGCGGGATTATGATTGCCCATACTGATATAACCTAAACCAGCTTCACCCCAAGCATTTGTCATTACGGAATTATCGCTCTGACAGTCCCTCCAAAAATCACGGGCATCTGGTAAAGCTGTATACACGGCATTTAATCCAACCAAAGCATCATTTTCCGTTTTCCAGAAAGTATTTTCTGAAGCTGCTGATAATGGTTCCCGATCTAAAAACTCAGAACAAGAACTGCTGCTTATTATTAAGGCAATTGCTAATGCAATGCTATTGATATTTCGATTTTTCATAATGGTTTAAAATTTTAGGTTTACTCCGAACGAATATGTTCTAGATAATGGATAATATGATCCTTCTGGATCAAATCCTGGATAATCGGTAATTGTAGCTAAATTCTGCCCTGATAAGAATGCTCTCAAACTGGATATTTTCATTCGTTCTAAAATTCCTCCGCTGAAGTTATATCCTATTTGGACATTTTGAATTTTCAGGTAATTAGCACTTCTTAACCAATAGTCAGAATATTGGGAATCATTTGAAGTATATTGTAGGGAAAGTCTTGGGTAGGTTGCAGCAGGGTTTTCCGCAGTCCAATTGTCTAAATGCATAGGTCTAGCATTTTGGGTTAAGAAAAACGCCCAACCTTCATAACCTGAAATATATCTTGCATTTTGTAGTGCTCCATAAGCATTCATAGATATATCCAGATTTTTCCATCCAAATCCTAAATTCAAACCATATCTAATAACTGGCTTATCTCTTAAAACTACACGATCATCGCCATTTATTTGCCCATCACCGTTTTGATCTTGATATTTGATGTTTCCAGGAAAAACATTACTACCTTGTGAAGCACTATTCTTTATTTCCTCTTCCGATTGAAATAACCCGATAGATTTATATCCATAAGGTAAATTATAGGTTAATCCAACATCTGTAAATGTCTGCCCCCCAATCCATGGACCTGTACCTGCAAGATCTTTCACTTTATTTCTTGAAAAAGAGCTATTAGCATTGATAAACCAATTCCAATCGTTTTTACGATCCTGATAATCCAATTGGAACTCCATCCCTTTGCTTTCCATACTTAAGAGATTGGCCAATGGACCACCTAAACCAAATTCCATGGGAACGGGCGGAGCATATAAAATATTATTTCTATTATTGATGAAATATTCAGCTGTTAAGCTAATTTTATTGAGCAAGCCTAAATCAATGGCAAAATTTGTTTGTTTCGACTCTTCCCAACTGATATTAGGATTGATTGACACATTGTTCCAAGCTCCAGGAATGACGACTCCATTAAAACCGTAAATTGCTGGATTATATGTTAATGTTGCGGCAGTTGCATAGTAGCCTACTTTTTCTGCATCACCTAGAACCCCCCAAGACGCCCTTAGTTTTAAATTTGAGATAAAATCAGATTCAAAGAAATCCTCTTGGTGAACATTCCAGCCTGCAGAAAATGATGGGAATACTCCCCAACGATGACCTTCAGCAAACCTTGAAGATCCATCTGCCCTTAGGTTAGCTTGGAATAAATATTTACCTGCATAATCATAATTAAAACGGGAAAAAATGGATTGTATAGCAACATCACTTGCGGCGCCTCCAGATTGCATATTTGTCTGACTACCACTATTTAATACATCTATATTTGCAAAAGGAAGGGCATCTCGAAATGCCGAAAAATTAGAAGTATTGAAATATTCTTGAGAATATCCAGCCAAGAATTTAAAGTTATGCTTATCTAAATTAAAACCGTAATCAGCAGTAAACTGAAGCATATTTCTATAACTATTATTTACAGCATCGGTTAAGTTAGTTACTCTATTTTGTACAGAGGCAATTTCACCTTCCGCATTATATAGATTATAACTCAACACTCTATTTTTACTCCAATTATCGTTGGTATATCTTGAAAAATTTCCTTTTAGTTCCATTCCTTTAATGGGACGATAAGCAACTTCAAAAATTCCCAATAGCTCCTTATATTTTTGTTTATTAAACCCTGATTCAAACACTCCTGCAATTGGGTTTGAAACCATTGAGGACCCTGGACCAAACTGACCTGCTGAATTTCTTATCATATAAATGGGTGCTACCCTTGTGGCTTGTGATTGCCAAGTTTCAGTTCCACCTTGAGGAGCATCTATATAAGTCTCTGTATATTGAATATTTGCTCTTGCACTCAGATTATCTGTAATCTTGAATGTCATATCAGGTTTCAAGATGATACGGTTGTATTTGTTATTAGGTAATGTTCCGTCTTGATAGTCATGAGATGCAGAGAATCTATAATTTAATTTTTCGCTATTCCCTGAAAAAGAAATGTAGTTATTTGTAATTGCAGAATTCCTTTTATAGATTTCTTCATACCATTTTACATCGGCATATTTTCCAGAATTTAAATCAGCTAATCCTTGTTGACCATATAAAGGTTGTTTACCATCATTAATCAATGCTTGATCCCACATCTTCATAAAATCTGCAGATCCGACAAAATCAATCATAAATTGAGGTGTTTGAATCCCTACACTAGAATTAATATTTACAGCAAATTTCTCACCTGATTGACCACTTTTAGTAGTCACTAAAATTACTCCATTTGCAGCACGGGATCCATAAATAGATGCTGATGCGGCATCTTTCAATACCGAAATACTTTCAATATCATTTGGGTTAAGGGTGTAAATATTTCCAGGAACACCGTCGATTAGAACTAGAGTGCCTGAACTTCCACCAATCGTTGATGTACCTCTTATGTTGACACTTGCTCCACTTCCTACCGCCCCACTTCCCTTACTTACGTTAAGCCCTGGAACGGACCCTGCTAATAATTCCTGAACATTTGTTACAGGTCGAGAATTCATTGTTTTTGCAACATCAACCACGCCTACGGATCCAGTCAAGTCAGATTTTTTCTGTTTACCGTATCCTACAACAACGATTTCTTCCAGGTCACTACTTTCCTCTTGTAAAACTACTGTCATTTCATTCCAAGATTCAACGGTAATAGTTTTATCTTTAAATCCCATGTAATGAAATGATAAAGAATTTCCGATGACTGTTTCAATCTCAAACTTACCATCAGCTTTTGTCTGAACGCTGATATTCCCATCAATATCTCTAACAGTAACACCCGATAACTTTCTTCCTATAGAATCTATAACCATCCCTTTTAATACCTGCTGTTGTTGAACATCGGATATCCGGATGTCCAAATTGCTATGGGAATTTGTTTTTGGAAGTAATTGAATGATAAATTGTCGATTGGAAACTTTTACCATTTTTAGATTCTTCTTAAAGAGAATGTTTGGAAGATTCTTAAGTTGTATTTCTGAAAAATTAAGATCCTCAAAGACAACATTTTCAATTATTTTATTAGAATAAACAAAATGTACATTTTCCTTTTTTGTAATTCTATCCAGTAACTGATCAATCTTTAAATCTCCCGAATTTGTTTTTGGCTTTACCTGTTCACTCGACATCCTATCGATGTTAAATGGAATTGCGAGTGTAGGCAAGGAATAAGTAGTAAGAGTCGTCACTAAGCAACAACCTACTATCAATTTGAACTTATCACTTATCATAATTTAAGGTTTACGGTATTGGTTTTATATTTTACATTAATAATTATTTAGCATCTCTGATAATTAACTGATTTCCACTTTGGACAATACTGAGGTTATAAAGATTACCTAAGGTTTTATAGAGATTCATTTCATTACTTATTTCAATTTCACCACTAATTGTTTGCGATAGAATTTGTTCAGATACTTGAATCTCAATTGTCCTATTTTGGGTTAGTGTAATCCATTCCATAATTTCTGATAAGGAAGTGTTTCGTAATTTAAGAATACCGGTATTCCATGCCATAAATAAGTCTGAATTAATAGGCAGTTTTGAAAGTGTACCATTCACGCTTTTAATAACATCACCAGGTTTCATAATCAATTCCCCCGATTTATCACTAACTTTCACCTTACCTTCAAACAAGGCAATACTTTTCATTTTTTCTGATCCGATAAAATTAAATTGAGTACCAAGAACCTCAACAACGAAATTTCCATGCTCAACTTTAAAAGGAACTCTTTGATTCATAAATTCCAACTTTGCAACCTCCAAATAACCCTCGCCATATACTTTTAACAATCTGACAGAATCATTTGAGGAAAAAATAGCTTTAGAATTTTTATTTAAAATGAGTTTGGTTTGGTCAGGTAGGATAAAGGTTTCTTTTTTGTTTTTAGATGCAAAAGAATAACTTTCCTGAGTATTACTATTTGGCTGATAAACCCACCATATTGCAGCAAATAGTACTGCAGTAACTATAGCAGCATATGGTAGCCATTTATGGAAAGATTTAGAAAATATAGGAATGGCTTTTTTATCCGATAGTTTTAAGGTCTTCGCTTCAATCTTATTCCAAACCTCTTCCTTAAATTCATTTCCTTTAAAAACATGCCCTTCATAAAATCTTATTTTATATAAAGCTCTTGCTTCATCCTTTACTGGAGCATAGATATTTTTATTTTGGAACCAGTTATTCCAATCAATTATATTAATATAATCGCTTGAAGAAATAAATTTCTTAAACATTTTATCTTTGAAAAGCTGCTCGAGTAACTCTTCTTCTTTGGGATATTCCATACAAAATTACGATGTAATAAGGTTTATACTTTTAAGACACCAGATATTGAATTAATACCCCATAAAAAATTAAATAATTCATATTTAATTGATATACAGGGTTATAATTTTTAAAATCTTTTATTATTTGTAAGTATTAATGGAATTAATAGTTTTGTTCAAGTATTATTTGGTTTCGTAAATGTCAGACAATTTATTATACATATGGAGAGATTTTATTGAAGGGGATCAGGTTGCTTTTAAAAAACTTTATGATACCTGTTTCGACAATCTGTTTCTTTATGGACAGCAATTCAGCCATGACCCAGAAACAATTAAGGATGTAATTCAAAATATATTTGTCCGAATATGGGAAAAAAAACAATCATTACCTGCAATCAATTCACCTAAGGCTTACCTTATGCAGGCTTTTCGAAATCAAATGCTCAATCATATCCGATCGTCGAAAAATAGTCCCCTTAGTGCTACGGAAATTGATGATGAATCTTATAATTTTAGACTTGAAGTTCCAATTGAATTAAATATTATTGAAAAGGAACGGAATGATGAAATTAAAGAAAAATTAACTGCAGCAATTGATTTACTGACCTCTAAGCAAAAAGAATTAATTTATTTAAAGTACATAAAAGATCTGGAGTTCAGCCAAATTAGTTCGATCATGAGCATTACAACAAAGTCTGTCTACAAGTTACATCATAGAACCTTGGATAATTTAAAGAAGCATTTGGGAAATATGGATACTATAATGCTGATAGTTTATTTAAATTGGTTTTTAAAACATTAAAAAAATTACCCATTCCAATATTTGGAATGGGCAACTTTCACTAATACTAAAACTATTTACTAACTTAATATCCTGGGTTCTGTTTTAAATTTGGATTTTTGGTAATCTCCGCATTTGGAATTGGAAATAAAGTTCGTGCTTGTTCATTTGCATGAGGTTTGTGATTAAACCAAGACTTTGTCTGAAATACTCCAAACCTGATAATATCTTGTCTTCTCCTTGCTTCCGCAGCAAATTCCCAACCCAACTCGTCTAAGAATCTTCCATATTTAATGTCTGCTCCACCATTCGAGGTAGTTACTGTATTATTCTTTTCTTGCCAACCATAGTTATAAGAACTTCCTTGCAACAATTGTGCAGCCGTTACTTTTGCTTTGGCAGGATTTTCTTTGAAAGCTCTTTCTCGAACTTGCGTAACTAAAGTCGCAGCTTCTTCGGCTTTATTCGTCCTTAATAATGCTTCCGCTTTCATCATTAAAACATCAGCATATCGAAGCATTGGATAATCATTATCAAGATTGTTTGTAGCTCCCTGTTTGATCGCATATTTACCAATGCGATAACCAGCATTTGAAGCCGCAACTGTTCCGTCCCCACCAATTCCTGGAACTTCTTTTACATAGTTAATGACTTCTTGACCTGTACTAGCATTTAACTGAGGTCCCTGAATCCATGAGTCATAAAGACGAGAATCATCCTTATCATAGGTGTCAATAAATTGAGGCACCGCACAATTTCCTCCCCATGGTCCAGCTGCCATACTGTAAACTAAACGGCTTAAAGGGTCCAATGTTTTCATATGTATTTGATTTCCTGTTCCATAAACTTCGTCGTAGGGAACAGCAAAAATAATTTCTGGCGAGTTCTGATTGGTTGCAGAAAAGATATTCGGGTAGAGTTCATCCAATCTATATTGATTGCTATTGATAATTTCATTCGTTTCCTGAATAACCTTGTCCCATTGAGCAGTACCAGTATAAACTTCTGCATTCAGATATACTTTGGCTAATAAAGCTTTTGCACCCCAGAAATTGATTCTACCATACATGGAACTCACTTCTTTTGATAACAATGGCATAACTTCAGTCAATTCTTTTACGACAAAATCATAGACCTCTTTTCTTGTTTTTTGCTGAGGTAAGCTATCGTCACGATAATCTGTTACAATTGGAACATTTCCATGATTATCTAACAATAGATAATAAGCTAAAGCTCGTGTAGCCCGCAATTCTGCAATTGCTGCATTTCCAGTTTCCTCTGGTAAAGCTAACAAGCCATCCTCGATTTGCATTATCACCATGTTTACTTTGGTAATAGTAGCAAATGCCTGATTCCAAGTATTATAGGGTTGCCACTGTTCAGAAGTCCAGGTATGTTGATGCATCCTACGGTAAGTTCCACCATCATCCCAGCCATTTGGTCTAACTGGAGTTATGATATGGTCAGCACTTTCTTCTTGAAGATCAAAGTATCCTTGCCAACCAAACATGAGAGCCCGTAAAGAACTATAGGTTGGAGCTACAATAAATGGAAGATCCCTTTCTGTCGGATTGACCGTGCTCCCTAGAACCTCTGAATAAACTTCTTCATTCAAATCTGTACATGAATTGAAAGTGAGCGTGGATCCGAACAGACCACTTAGTAGTAGAATATATTTAAATTTTAAGTTTTTCATTTTCTCATCGTTTAATTTGATTATTAGCTTTTATCTCAACAGCGTTAGAATTTTACATTCAAGCCAATTGTGTAAGTCCTTGTGGTCGGATAACGATCACGATGTTCAATTCCTGGTGCGAATTGAAAATCTCCTTCAAAGCTTGTAGCCTCAGGATCTAAACCAGAATATTTAGTAAAGGTGACTAGGTTTAATCCAGATACATAAATTCTTAGGTTATTAATACCTTTAATAGCTTGTGGCTTAAACGTATATCCCAAGGTAAGATTGTCTAACTTGAAATAATCTGCATTTTCAATATAATGAGATACATAAACCAAATCATTATTTAAAATCTTTCCGTCAATAGGATCATAAGCTGATTTTAATGCATTGTAAGCTTTATTAACTGGATTTTCATAGTACATTCTAGGCATATTCAACATTTGGTGTCCAAATGCACCTCTCCAGTTCAAAGTCAAATCAACATTCTTATATTGGAAGTTATTGTTCCATCCTAGGTTAAAGTCAGGAATACCATTTCCGTAATACTGCCTGTCTTCAACGCTGGCATCCGCAATAGGAATAATTTCCCCGTTTTTAGATTCTACTAACCATTTTCCATTATCATCCAATCCAACAGTTTTCCATACATAGAAATCTCCAATGCTTCTCCCTACTTCTACACGGTGGGTAAATGTTTGAATTGGTTCGCCAGTATATCCAGAATCAAAATATTCTTGAGTTACGCCAAATCGATCATTTGACAGGTTAATTAACTTATTTTTATTACTAGAAAATACAACTCCTGTTTTCCATTTTAGACCTTCTTCTTTTGTTAGAACATCCACATTTACTAAAGCCTCAAATCCTGAATTACTCATTTCACCGGCATTGATAAACATGGTAGAAGTCAAATAAGGAGGGACTGGAACTTCGAACCAGTATAACAAATCCTTAACTCTTCTATTGTAATAATCCAATGATCCATATACTCTATTGTTCGCAAAGCTATAATCCAACCCAACGTTAAATTCATTTTTTCTTTCCCATCTCAAGTCTGGATTAAAGTTTCGAGCTGGCACAAAACCAGGTACCCAATTTCCATTGATATAAGCACCTTGAGTTAAGGTATAATTATAACTGATCTGTGAATTGTAAGGTGATCCAGCAATAGTTCCCGTAACACCATACCCAGCTCTCCATTTTAATTGATTTACTACTGTTTGTTCTGCAAAGAAATCCTCTTTCGCCATATCCCAACCAATGGAAACAGCTGGAAAATTACCCCATTTGTTATTTTCACCAAAAGTACTCGACCCTTCACGGCGTAAACTAACCATGGCCATATACTTCTCTTTATAGTTATAGGTTAATCTTCCAAAAAATCCAACAAGTGTTGACTCTTGTTTGTAACTTTCCATTGTCGCCAACCCCTCTTTCAAGGCTAAACCAGATTCCAAGAAGTTATAACTGTATTGATCGGTAGGAAAATTAAAGTTATATGCATAAAAATTCTCAAAAGTGTTTCTTTGCCAACTGTAACCTCCCAAAACATTGAATCTATGATCATTAAAAGATTTGTTATAGTTTGCAGTTAACTCCATCAAATTCTCAACTCCAGCTTGCGTAAATCTTCCTGCTGTACCATTCAAATTATTTTTAGTTGTATTAACATGATTAAAAGTGGTACTGGTACCTGTTAAATCATTGTCCTGTACTCTTGAAAACATGGCTTTAAAACTCAAAGCATCAATTGGTCTGTAATCCAATGAACCATTTAATCTGGTTTCACGAAAAATACGATCATTAGTTGTTTCATTAATCATTCCAAGTGGATTATCATACATATAAGCATTATTCTCCTGCCATTTACCCTCGTCATTATAAATTCTATCTGTTGGATTTCTAATCATTGCTTGTCGCCACATATAATCAGAACTTCCCCCTTGGAGTGCTTTGATGCTATTACTTATAATTTGAATTCGACTTCGTAGTTTACCATCAAACATTTCATGGTTTAAATCGGCACGAATATTTAATCGCTCTTGTCCACTCTTCAGCAGAACTCCATCCCAATCTCTATAATTCACCGTACCTGTGAAATTCGTACGTGCATTTCCACCAAAAAGAGAAAGGTTATGATTATGTGAAAAAGGATTTTGAGTCACTTCCTCAATCCAATTTGTGTTATGCCCTAAGTCTTCATAAGCTTTACCTTCTGAGATCAAACGACGATAATCATCAGCATTGAGAAGATCTGGAACTCTGAATAAGGTTTGCAAAGAAGCATAGTTATTATATTCAATGGTCGTTTTACCATCGGTAGATCTATTTTGGCGAGTAGTGATAAAGATTACCCCCCCAGTTGCTCGAGTACCATAGATCGCAGCAGCAGAACCATCTTTCATCACATCAACTGACTCAATATCTTCCGGAGCTACAGAATTAAAATCCCCAGGTACACCATCAATAATAACTAATGGATTTACTGACCCTTGAATTGAATTCAATCCTCTTAGATTAATTTGGGTAGATCCATTAGGATCTCCACTCGGTGTTGTGATCCGTAACCCGGCCACTTTGCCTTGAATTAATTGACCAGCATCTTTTACAGCACCTTGATTAAAACTTTCGGCTTTAACACTTGCTACAGACCCAGTCGTCTCCCCTTTTTTCTGCGTTCCATAACCTACAACAATAACTTGTTCCAGATCTTCCGAAGACTCATCCAGGATAATGGTTAATGTTGTCTGGCTATCTAGTGATATATGCTTTGCATTATATCCTAAAAAACTTGTGCTTAGTGAGGTGCCAGGGATATATTCTAAACTGAAATTACCATTGGCATCTGTAATAAATTTTTGATTGGAATTGCTTAAGGAAATTGTCACTCCCGACAATTTCTCCCCTGTTGAATTTACAACCTGACCATCTAATTTAATTTTATCCTGAGCAAATAAAATTTGAATTGTGGCAAGCAGCATAAAAATAAGTAAAATAGGTTTCTTCATAATGGTTAAATGTATTTTAGACAATTAATCCTAAGATAAAGACGATTTCTTATCGAGGTAACACACATTTTACCTAGTGCTAATCATTTTTTAACCCTTATAAATGAAATAATTAATCACATTTTAAGGAAATATTACTTAAAAATCTCACCTGAATAGCATTGATTCACAATAATATATAAAAAAATGGAGTGAAAATCACTCCCTTTTTCCATTTTTTAAATCCGTCTTATCAGTTCTTAATTTCTTAATATTTTCAATGAAGAATGCCTGGATTATTTTGCAATCGATTCATAAACTAATAAAGCTGCTGCCAGATCTTCAATGGCTAAACCCGCTGATTTGAATACTGTTATTTCCCTTTGATTTTGCCTTCCTGAATGCCTTTCGGTACATAACTCTACTAGGTTAGCCTTTATGGAATTTGGGTCTAATATTCCGGTTTTGATAGGAATTGCCAGTTCTCCTGTTTCATGCAAAGCACCTTCTCTTGAGTCCACAAAAATTGAACTTTTCTTGATGACTTCATCATCTGCTTCTCTTGTATAAGGAGTATGCGAACCTATTAGATCTAAATGTGTACCTTCTTTAATCCATTCTCCTTTTATAATTGGGTCTTTAGAAAGCGTTGCGCTTGAAATAACGTCGGCAGATTCAATGGCTTCCTGTAAATCTGTGGCAAGAGCTACATTATTGAAGCCAGTATTTCTTAGCCCTTCAATCAATTCGCCTGCTTTTTCTTTGTTTCTTGCCCAGATATAAATTTCTTTATAATTTCTAACAACTGAGTGTGCTTGAACTAGATGCTTAGCTACCCCTCCACTTCCAATGACCAACAATGTTTCGGCCTCTTTCCTTGCTAAATAACTCGCTGCTAATGCAGAAGTGCATGCTGTCCGAACTGATGTTAATTTGGAGGCATCCATTATGGCTAATGGAACGCCGGTTTGAGAATCAAAAAGTGTATATAATGCATGAATTGCTGGAAGATTTTGATTTGAATTTGTTGGTGCAACAATCACTTGCTTGCAACCTAAGTATTTATCCGTCCAGGCTGGCATTAAAATCAATGCATTTTCAGAGCCATCAGCTCGATTATAAAAATGATGATGTCTAACAGGCATGTTAAATTTCGAAATGAATATTTGACGTAATGCCTCTAACATTCTATCATATTTCAATACAGAATCAATTGTCTTGTTATCAATATTTATCATCATTACTAGCTTTAATATTTTTAAAATTCCTTTTTATTAATAGAGGTTCCACGCAGGAGGATTTACTTCTAGAAGATTTTTAACAAAGAAATCCCGTCTTTTCTTTTCACCATAATCTCCTCCAGAGGAGTGTCCCATTCCTGGTACCACAATCAATTCATGATCTTTGCCATTTTTAATGAGTTGGTTAACCAATTGATATGTTGAAGCAGGATCGACATTATCATCCAACTCACCAACGATCAGCATCAATTTCCCTTCAAGTCGGTTTGCATTTTCAATATTTGAACATTCTGCATAATGAGGTCCGATTGGCCATCCCATCCATTGTTCATTCCACCATATTTTGTCCATTCTGTTGTCGTGACATCCACAAGAGGATACGGCAACTTTATAGAATTCTGGATGAAACAATACAGCACCTGTGGAAGATTGACCACCAGCTGAGGTACCGTATATTCCAACTTTATCTAAATTCATTGAAGGATACTTCGCCGCTGCTGATTTCATCCAAGCTATGCGATCTGGAAATCCGGCATCCTTTAAATTCTTCCAAGCTACATCATGAAATGCTTTAGACCGATTCGAAGTCCCCATCCCATCAATTTGAACAACTATAAACCCTAATTCCGCCAATTCATACATGCCGGATAGACTTGTAGAAAATGACTTCGGTACGAAGGAACTATGAGGCCCTGCGTAGATGTATTCGATTACCGGATACTTTTTATTTGGATCAAAATTATTTGGTCTAATTATAATACCCCAAATATCTGTTTTACCATCCCGCCCCTTTGAATTGAAAACCTCAGGTGCTTTCCAACCAGAAGCAGAAAGTTCTGCCAAATCTCCTTGTTCAAGATCCATCAATACTTTTCCATTATGTGAATCTCTGAGTACTGCCTTCGGTGCTTCATCAACCATGGAGTAAACATCAATGAATTTTGTGAAATCCTTGTTGAAATATCCTTGATGATTTGCAGTTTCAGTGGTTAATTCCATTAATTTATTACCATCAAACCCAATAGAATAATAACGAACTAAATATGGATCTTCATTTTTATTCTTTCCACTTCCTTCAAAAATAATTTTTCGATTTGCTTCATCTACATGTATAACTTTCCTCACAACCCAATCGCCTTTAGTAATCTGATTTTTCAGCTTTCCTGTTTGGTAATCAAATAAATATAGGTGATTCCAACCATCCCTTTCTGAACTCCAGATAACTTCATTCGTTTTAGGAATATCTTTTCTATACTTCTTCCCGCTATAGTCAATAAAAGTTTTGCTAGTCTCAGAAATTATTGGTCTTGTAACACCAGTAGTTGCATTTAATTCCAATAAATCATAACGCTGATGACCTCGTTGGTTGTATTCAAATGTTATAGCATTGTTGTCAGGCCTCCAGCTGAAATAAGATAATGAAAACTGATTTTCAACCTGCCTAGGATCTACTTCCACTACCTTACCCGTCTCTATATTGACTATTACTGGATAGTATTGAGATAAAGCATCTCCAGGTTTTGCATAATCACGGTACTGTAATTTGGGCTGTAATTGGTCTGTTGGTGAGGATTCCAATAGGGTTAATTGTCGAACTTCAGCTTTACGAACTTTTGAGCTACTTAATTTTTTAGAATCATCAGCCCAATCAATCCGTGCTGAATAATAAAAACCAGGGCTTCCATCAAAAGTTAATTGTTTTTCGCTGTTTAAATCATTCTTTTTTCTGACATAAATATTGTTATTCTTTATATATGCTAAATAAACTTTGTCAGGTGATTCAACAGGTTCGCCTTTACTATCATCCCATTTCGCTCCCCAATATCCTCCAGAACGATTTGAATCTCCTAATTCTTTTAGAATTGAAAGCTTATTTTCCAAGATATTCCATCGCCAAATTTTCTTTTTTTCTGTAAACTCTATTTCATTGTTATTAATAGGCTTCAAACCAATCAAAAAGCTAGAATTCATAGGAACAGTCTCCGAAAGTTGTGCGCTCATCTGTTTTGATACCTCATCCAAATCAATCCGCTTCTTACTAGCAGACTTGCTGTCAACTAAGAACAGAAAACTCTTATTATCTTTTTGTTTTACCCGATATATAAAGTTATCTCCATCTTCAGACCAAACGATTTGTTGGGGAATATTATATACTTTACCAAAGTTATTTCGCACTTCTTTCGCACGTTTATAATCATCCAAAGTCCCCTGTGCTGTAGCAGAAAATTGAAAGATTATTAGCAATAAGATCGTTATTCTCAGTTTCATTTTTTAAGAATTTTTAGGTTTTACAAAATAGTAAAGAGGTATACCCAATAAGGTAATAATAATTCCTGGCCAGGTAAATTGGGGCTTATAGATTACTAATAACAAAATAAACGAAAGTCCCAAAACAATATAAATTGCCGGAATCAAAGGAAACCCGAAGGCTTTGTAAGGTCTAGGTTCATTGGGTCGCTTTTTACGAAGTATAAAAATTCCAATGATGCATAAGACATAAAAGATAACGACAACACAAGTTATCATATCCAATAAATCACCGTATTTCCCAGTTAAGCACCAGATACAGGCAATAAATCCTTGTAACCATAAGGCATATCCCGGAACGGCATGTTTGTTCAACACTTTTGTTTTCTTAAAGAATAATCCGTCTTTAGCCATGGAGTAATATATCCTTGCTCCTGCCATAATCAATCCATTATTACATCCAAATGTACTCACCATGATCATAATAGCAAGAATTGTGATTCCAAAAGGGCCGAAGATTTCCTGTGCAGCAACCATAGCTACACGATCTTTTGGGGCGCTTGCCATTTCTTGCATACTTAATACTCCGGTATACATAAGATTGGTCAACAAATATATGAAGGTTACAATGATGGTTCCCAAAGCAAGACTAAGTCCAATATTACGCTGTGGATTTTTAATTTCTCCAGCAACGGCAGATGAGGAATGCCAGGAATCACTACTGAATAAGGCACCAACCAAAGCCGCTGAAATAGCTCCAAGACCGGCCATCAAAGTATAGTCCGCTGAAGATCCATCCACATTCAATCTGCTTAAATTCCATGTGCTGTCAGACGACCAGTTGGCATTCCAGATCTCTTTATCAAAAGCTGCAAACCCAAACAGGACCAATATGATTAAGCTTAAAATTTTAATGATCGTGAGTGTAGTCTGTACTGTTTTGCCATTTTGAACTCCTAGGGTATTGATGAAAGTCAGCAATAAAATAACGCCTATGGCAACAATTTGTGCAGAGGAGATATGATAATTGCCAATTGTCAATAAATATACATCTTCATCTAGGGATGGAAATAAGTAAGCTGTAAACTTTGCAAAAGCCACACCAACAGCGGCAATGGTTGCTGTCTGAATGACTGCGAAAAAAGTCCACCCAAAAGTAAAGCTGACTAATGGTCCATATGCTTCCTTTAAATAAACATACTGTCCGCCGGCACGAGGAAACATGGAACTGAGCTCGCCATAGCTTAATGCAGCTGCCAAGGTCATAAACCCTGAAATCGCCCAGACAACCATCATCCATCCAGCAGAACCTGTATTTCTAGCGATATCCGATGAGACAATAAAGATTCCTGAACCGATCATACTCCCAGCAACTAGCATGGTCGCATCCAGTAAGCCTAATGATTTTTTAAATTCTTGATTATTGTTATTCATAATTTAGGCATGGAAGGTTAAAATTTATAGAATTTCCATTTTGCCTGATGGTTAGGGTCAAGATTTTGATTGGTCAGAATTGCTCTTAACATTTCCATAGGCATATAATTTTCTTTAATAACTCGATCATGGAATTCCTTGTAGGACATTTTTCCTTCCCCAACCAACTCATCACTAATACTTAGAAGTTGTAAACCTCCGATCATATAAGCTAATTGATACAATGGATCATAAGACCCTTCAAACGAACGCTTTACCTCCCCGTGCGCATTCGCTGGTTCATGCCCAACCTGATCTACTAGATAATCGATACATTGCTGTGGCGTCCATTCTCCAGTATGAAATTTAATACTGAAAGTTATGCGGGCACATCGATGCATACGCCAAAACAACATACCAATTCTTTCCTCAGGTGTTTTTGGAAATCCCATTCTGTAAAGCAATAACTCCCAATACAAGGTCCATCCTTCTGTCCAAAATGGTGTATTGAAATGATCCTCACGGTAAGGTTTATATCTCCTATTCATAAAATATTGAAGATGATGCCCGGGAATCAATTCGTGTTGTACTGTTCCTAATGAAAAATATGGGTTATTTCCTCGCATACTCATCATTTTTTGGTCGTAAGTCATGGTATTCGTAGGATAAGAAATACTAATCTCTCTACCTCCTGTAAAAAATGGATTAACCAACTGGCGTTCTGGTGTCATCATAATCATCCCCCAGGTTTCATCTGCCAAAGGTGGGATATCAATCAATTGATTATCTTTAATGAAATTTTGAGCTTTATTATAAAGTTCATTAATCAGTTCCGGTTGTTTTCCTTCTGGAACATAAGAATTCTTGACCTTCTCCTGTGCCTTTTTCCAGTCATCTCCAAAACCCATTTCTTTAGAAGCCTTTAATAATTCAGCTACACACCATTGCCACTCTTTGTCTGCAATTTTCAAAAGCTCATCAGAGTTATAGGCTATCATTTCATCCTTCAGCATTTTATTCAATACAGCCTTGCCAACAGGTTTTCCTGAAATTTGGCTTCCATCTTCAAATGGTTTAAGGTTTGTTTTTGAAGAAAGTGCTGTTTTATATTCACTTAATTTTGATTGAAGTGCTTCGTGTGATTTTGGTGCCCACCATGTGAATTCCGGTTCATATCCGTTGTAAAAATCAAATGAACTCTCCAACCGTTTTTTTAATGATTCAATTAGTTCTATTAAATAATCAACATCTGCTGACTCGATTGATTTTATATTTTCTAATTTCTTAATCTCGTTTTCTACTTGTTCTGTTGCATTTTCCATAGAAGTCGCAATCTCTTTAGCGTTAATAGATGCGCCCCTTCTACGTTTTTTTTCAAACGATAAAATGGTTTCTGCAAATGGTAAATAGGGTTTTACTCGATTATGGATCACTAATGTTTCCTTAAGCAGTTCTTCATGCTTCTTAATTTTTTGGTTGAGTAATATATAATCTACCTGGCCATTGGTATTTAGTTTTTTATAATCAAAAGCTTTTAGTTTATTGATATATTCTTGATCCAAAAGAAGCAATCGGTCTATTTGTTCTGGCGATGCTGCTGCACGCTGGAATCCCCACCCTTTTGGCATAGGGCCATAAAAATAATTGATGGCTTGCAAATCATGACCATATTGAATAATAAATGGTTCAATAGGTGTTGTATGCGTGTACAAATCCATTTCTTGTGCGCTTATAATTGAATTTGACATCGATAGCATGCCAATCCCAATAATTGTTTTAACTGTTTGGTTTATTTTGTTTTTCATAATCATTATTTAGGTTCAATGGTTTTATTGAAAACGATCTGGACTAAATCCAGAAATATCCGAAACAGGACTTTTGCCTGATAGTATATTGGATATAGATTTACCAAATGCAGGTCCTAAACTCAACCCCATCATACCTCCTCCACCAGCAATACTCACATTGCTATATTTCTTGGTCCGCCCTAAATATGGAAGTCCATCTGGTGAACATGGTCTGTATCCAAACCAAACATCATTAGGATACTCAACTTTTAAGTCTGGGTAATATTTTGGAATAGATTCTACAATTCCTTTAACTCTATTGCTATATATTTTATCATTTGCAGGGCCTAACTCCATAGTGCCACTAAATCTAATCTGATTATTCATCGGAGTAACTGCAACCCGGGCTTCCAAAAGCAAAGCTGCATGAATCATGGAGGTACTTGAATCTGGGGAATACATAAATGAATATCCTTTTCCTGGCATTAATGGTAATTTCAAATTTAGCTTTGAACCTAATTTACCGAGGCTTGCTCCACCTGTGACTACAATCTCATCAGCTTTGAACTCTCCCTTATTGGTTTGAATGGAAGCTATGCGATGGCCAGACTGCTGAAATCCCTGCACTTCCGTATGGTAATGAATTTCTACTCCTTTGGATACTAAATACGCTGAAAGTAACTGCATAAGTTTTGGTGGGTACATTATTCCATCACATTGATATAATACACCTCCTAAAGCATCAATCTTTAGTTTTGGCTCCAAAGCCTGAACACCATTACTGTCTAAAACCTGTGTGTCTAAACCTAATGACCTTGCTTTGTCCGCTAGTTCAATCTCTTCATGTTCTACTTCCTTAGATTTATAAAGCATTAAAATGCCGTTTTGTCTTAATTCAAAGTCAAAACCATCTTTTAATGCTAATTGATCGTATAGTTTACTGCTCTCTAGGTTTAAATCACGAATAGCTTCAGCATTTCTTTCAACATGCTTTTCGTTGGCATGTTTTAAAAACTTCATCCCCCAATCAATCAAAGAAAGATTTAATGATGGGCGCACATAGAAAGGACTTTTACTGTCCAACATCCATTTTACTCCTTGAGCTACAATTCCGGGAGCCGCCAACGGAGTAAAATGACTGGGAACGATCATTCCTGCATTCCCGAAAGAGCAATTATTCGCTCCGTCATCTTTTTCCAAAATTGAAACTTGCCAACCTTCATTTACTAAATAATATGCAGCAGATAAACCAGCTATCCCTGCGCCAATTATTATGACATTTCCTTTGTTATTATTTAACACCTTTTATATTTCTATGTTTACATCACTTGAAATCCTTCTTTATAGGGATCTTCATCGTCAATAATTATTTGACTATAACCTGTTATTCTTGCCCAACCTTCGATAGATGGTACAATAGCAGATCTTTCACCCAAGGTCGTTTCAGCTTCAATTCGACCTATGAATTGTGAACCTATATAACTTTCATGGATAAATTCATCACCAGCCTTTAGTTTACCTTTAGCATACCATTGGGCCATTCTCGCAGAGGTCCCAGTCCCGCAGGGAGATCGGTCTAATGCATTCTCCCCAACTAATACAGCATTTCTTCCAGTTGAATTTTCTTTTGTAGGTTTTCCTGTCCATTGAATATGGCTTAAGCCATGGATATTTTCATTTTCAGGATGGATAAATTCATACTTCTCATTTAAGAGAGATCGAATCAATTTTCCATAATGAATTAATTTGCTAGCTGAAAAATCACTGATATCCTTAAAGTTCTTTTGTGGGTCGATAATGGCATAGAAATTACCACCATAAGCAACATCTGCAACAATTTCTCCTAAATCTGGACAATTAACTATCAACTCGTCTTTGTATAAAAACGACTTTACATTGGTTAATTTTACAGTTTTTACCTTAGGCCCTTCTTGAACATAATCAATCAGGATTAATCCTGCAGGCGTTTCTAAACGTAGCTTCCCCGGAACTTTTGGAATAACTAAACCTTCTTCAATTGCTATAGTCACTGTGCCAATGGTTCCGTGACCACACATTGGTAAACAACCACTAGTTTCAATGTAAAGCACTCCTATATCATTGTTCGGATCGGTGGGCGGATAAAGGATACTTCCACTCATCATATCATGACCTCGAGGTTCAAACATCAGTCCTTTACGGATCCAATCATATTCCTCCATAAAATGAAGTCTACGTTCCATCATTGTATTTCCATGCAATACAGGACCTCCACCTGCCACTAACCTAACTGGACAGCCACAGGTGTGTGAATCGATGCAAAAAAATGTTTTCTTCATCTTTTATTAGAATTGAGTGTTAATAGGATTTTGGGTAGGTAAGCCATTTACGATACGTTGAATGCCAAGTGAGTTTTCATTTTTCAATTCATCAGGAAGAAATTCATTTGGCCAATTTTGAAATGATAAAGGTCTTACAAATCTCTTAATTGAATCAGGACCTACCGAAGTGAATCTAGGATCTGTGCTTGATGGAAATGGCCCTCCATGCTGCATCGCATAAACGACTTCAACCCCCGTTGGCATTCCGTTGAATAATAATCTCCCAGCTTTATCCTTAATAATATTAAAAATATTTATATGCTCTTTCACATCCTCTGATGTTCCTGCAAATGTTATTGTTAATTGCCCATTTAATTCTTTGGCTATTTTCTCAACTTCTTCATAAGAATCTGCTTCGATTATCAATCCAAATGGACCAAAAACCTCTTCACTTAATATTTCATTTTGCAAAAAATTCTTCGCATTGGTATGTGCCACTGTAGGTCTGCCTTGCCCACTTTCAGCAAGTGAACTTGACTCTGACAGCACCTCAACAGCAGCTTGGCTGCTTAATAGAGATTTGTTCTTTTCGAAATGCTCATAGATTCCTTGATTAAGCATTTTTGCAGGAGATATACCTGTCACTGCTTCCTGCAAAGCCCTTTTAAATTTATTCAGGCCATCACCTTTCACCGCAATAAATAAACCTGGGTTTGTACAAAATTGTCCCACTCCCAAGGTTAAGGATGCTGCATAATCTTTAGCAAGTTTTTCGGGGTTTTCTTCAAGAATTTGAGAAAATGCAAACACAGGGTTAATACTGCCCATTTCTGCAAATACCGGAATGGGTTCTTTACGTTGGTTTGCAATATCAAACAGTGACTTTCCACCCCAATATGAGCCTGTAAACCCAACAGCCTTGATTAACTCATGCCCAACTAGATAGGCACCTATTTTAGTATTTGTTTCTTCAACTTCATTTCCTAATACATGACCAAAGACTCCTTCTGGCCATCCAAATTCTTGGACCGTTTCCAGGATTACTGAAGCCATCATACTCGATGTTTTTTGATGGCCAGAATGTCCTTTCACGATAACAGGACATCCAGCAGCAATCGCACTAGCTGTATCACCGCCTGCCGTTGAAAAAGCAAAAGGAAAGTTGCTAGCCCCAAATACAACAACAGGACCAAGTCCTATGCTATATTTGCGAATATCATTCTTTCCTTTTTCGGAATTTGCAAGATCAATTCTTGCTTCCGTATAAAGTCCAGTGGAGATCGCATCGGCATAACTTCGCCATTGCCCTATAGTTCTCCCCTTTTCTCCCTCCAGTCTTGGAAAAGGAAGGGCGGATTCTTGATTTGCTGTTTCAATTAACTCAGGCCCTAATTTTTCAATTTTATCTGCAACCGCATACATAAAGGCTGCCCGGTCTTTGACTGTGCTGTTTTTTAAAAATTGATAAGCCTCAGCTGCCAATTCAACACATCTGTCTAAGTATTCTTTCTTTTGGTTCATAATCAATAGGGGTTATCATAAAATTGAACTGTAGGTAAGGTCCTTGAACCATACCTACAGTTTCTCCTATTGCAAGTCGAACAGAATTAATTTAACACTGGACGATTTGCAATTCCATCTGCAATTATCTTTTCAACGCGTTCTGCCTCAGCTCCAATTAGTGGCAATCGAGGTGCGCGTACATGTGGGGTACAGATACCTTCAGCTGTAGCAGCTAACTTGATATACTGTATAAGTTTTGGATGAATATCTAATTCTAGTAATGGCATAAACCATCTGTAAATTTCAACTGCTTTATCAATTTCTCCATTTAATGCTAGGTTATACATCGCCATTGTTTCATTTGGGAATGCATCAACCAAACCCGCAACCAAACCGTCTGCACCTAAAAAAATAGTTTCCAAAGAAATAGTATCAACCCCGCCTAATACTTTAAAACGGTCTCCAAATCTATTTTTCATACGGGTAATGTTTGAAAGATCACGCGTAGATTCTTTTACAGCAACAATCGTTGGGCTAGATTTTAGTTCTTCGAACATATCAAGCGAAACATATGTAGCATAATCTACCGGATTATTATAGATTAATATCGGAAGGTCTGTAGCATCTGCAACGGCCTTAAAATAAGTTACTACTTCGCGATCATCTGCTTTGTAGCGCATCGGTGGTAATAACATTAATCCATCTGCACCTAATTCCTTAGCTTTTATTGCAAAATCAACTGCATTTTTAGTGGTGTTTTCAGCAATATTAAGGATTAAGGGAATACGGCCTGCCACAACTTTCTTAGCATAACTCAACAATTCGAATTTCTCATCGTTTTCTAAGACAGCAGCATCTCCTAAAGTTCCTGCAATAATAATTCCATGCACACCTGCAGCAATTTGTGCTTCCGTGTTCTTAGCAAACATTTCAAAATCGATCTCCCCATTCTCTTTAAATGGAGTTAATACCGCCGGGTAGATTCCCTTCCAATTTAATTCAGCCATAGTCAGTTTAATTGTTTAAATAATAATTGTACAACCAAAACTACCGACTAAATACATCGAAGTCTAACCGCCTTTTAATAATTGTTTACTGTATATTAACCTGTTGCTTTATTGATACAGAAAATTCTTGTAATTAATCGCGTATTCCTTTGGAGAAGTTCCTATTACACTGCGAAATACTCGGTTGAAGTTTGTAATGCTATTAAAACCGCTACTATAGGCGACTATCGAGACACAATCATATTTATCATTTCCTAATAATCGACAGGCTTCACGTACCCGAACTTCGTTCAGATAGGAAACAAAGGTTTTTCCTGTACTTTTCTTAAAAAAACGACAGAAAGCTTGTGGGGTAAGATTTGCTTTCTCAGCCACATCACATAAGCTTATGTTTTCTTTAAAATTATCTTCGATATACCGACATAGCGTATTTATTTTAAACCCTCCCATGACTTCATGATCAGCATGTGATACTCCTGATAAAGGTGTCAAATCTGAAGAAACCATATTTAAGGATTTCAAAAGGTAAAAGAAATTGACTAACTGATCCATTCGATCCGATTTCTTTAATATTTCAATCCGTCGTCGTATTTGTGATAAGTGCTGTTGAGGTACTCGAAAACCTCTGCAATTGTTACTGATAAATTCCAATAATACATGTAGCTCGGGTAAATTCAACATATTCACCAAAGCTCCTTCTAAATTGAAAAACACAGAAATTGATTGAACAACACCTCCGCTAGTATCTTCATTCTTAAAAACGTGGGCTTGGTTGGAACCTACTAAAAAAATATCTCCTTTCTGAAAATTATGCAAATTATCATCGACCAATAATTGACCATATCCTTCGACAATCCAAATAATCTGATATTCAACATGTCTGTGCATATAAGGATAAAACTTATCTAATATGTCTTCCTGCACAAATACAGTCCTATCCTTAGGTACTGGAACATTATATTGTATTGGTTTCATAATTTAAATAGTTTATTAAATGTCAATTTAACACTAAATTTATATATTAATGGGATATTAAGCAAAATATTTCAACAAATTGGCGAATAAAATGCCATAGAAAGCTAAAATCCGGCTCTACAAAAAGAATATAATCATTCATATTTGTAACAGGACACCGACTTATGGTGAATACTTTTAAAAGAGAGATTAATTAAATTGATTATTAATAGTCATCCATACATCTAGCATTATGAAGTTAAAAAAATTTTGTTATTTACTACTCACTATCGCGCCAACTTTTTGTGGCACTGAAATTTCTGCTCAGCAAAATGAACATCCTGTATGGAAGGCTACAGCTCAGAAACCTGCCACTCTAGGCATTGATATGGGTAATAAATCATTTGACCTCAAGAATTTGAAGGTTCAAATTTTGAACGCTTCACAAACATTATCTTCCTTAAAATTTCTGAATGCTGACCCTGAATTTGATTACACTGTAACAGAACTATTAAATAAAAGAGATAGAAATGGTTTTTTCCACATAGGTGATATAAATATTTCTCTAAAAGCTGAACAGACAAATGACTGGAAAACATACTCCTCGGCAAAGGACCGTAAGAACGTTACTGAAATTAATCCAACAGATCAATCTTTTGCTGCAGCTGACATCACCGCAACCTTGGATGGGATCCCTTTGCAAGTTATCCGTAAATGGGAGAATGTCGAAGGAGATTTAGTTTTAAGTTTTGAAGTTACTAATACAACAAATCAAACCTATGAAATTGGTACATTAGGAATTCCACTTCCCTTTAACAACAATATGGATTGGAAAAACTTGGATGAAGCACATGCTAAGAATGTATTTTTTGATCCTTACATCGGTAAAGATGCTGGCTATCTCCAAGTAAACAGATTGCATGGCAATGGTGAAAGTTTATTGGTTTTACCTTATGAAAATGCTGCTTTTGAAGCTTATAATCCCCTAAATTCGGATCCAACTCCACGTAGCATAACCTTTGAAGGATTTCACGAATGGGTGATTCACAGTAAAGCATTAGCAGAAACAGAATGGAAAGGTGTTGAACAATGGAACAGCCCCACGTCTTCCATACTTAAACCGGGGCAAAGTAAAACATTCGCCTTAAAGTTCACACTCGCACCTAGCATTAAGGAAATTGAAAATACACTTTTATCAAATAATCGACCTGTTGCTGTTGGAGCTCCAGGTTATGTTATTCCAATGGATAATCCTGGAAAACTTTTTTTAAAACACAATAAAAAGGTAAAAAATATCGAAGTATACCCGAAAGATGCATTAACTGTTAATCCTCTTAAAAAGACAAAGAATAATTGGAACCAATATGAAATTGTAGGAAATAATTGGGGTCGAGCTAGGTTGACCATAACATATCAGGATGGTATCCAACAGACCATTCAATATAAAGTTATTAAACCAGAAAAGGAGGTTGTGAGTGACTTAGGTAAATTCTTAACCGAAAAACAATGGTTTGAAGATCCGAGTGATCCATTTAAAAGGTCACCCTCTGTAATCACTTACGATATCGAAGAAAACCGTCCTGTAACACAGGAACAAAGAGCATGGTACGCAGGATTGAGTGATGAAGCAGGTGCTGCAAGTTGGCTGGCAGCCATGATGAAACAAATCGTAATTCCCAACAAAACAGAAATTGAAAAACTGAAAAGGTTTGTGAATGAAACCCTGTATGGAAGAATTCAGCATACGGATGGAGATAAAAAATATGGCGTTGTAAAAAGTCTTTTCTATTACGAACCTGATTCTCTTCCTCAAGGTACCTATAGAAATGATATTAATTGGAAGGTATGGTCAGCATGGCCAAAAAAAGAAGCTGACAATATTGGAAGGTCTTATAATTATCCCCATGTCGCAGCAGCACATTGGGTGATGTATCGCTTGGCACGAAATTACAATAACCTAGTTTCAGAAGAAACTTGGGACACCTATTTAGACAGGGCATTTCAGACAGCAATTGCCATGGTAGAAAAAGCACCTTATTATGCACAATTCGGTCAAATGGAAGGGAGTATTTTCTTACTAATATTAAATGATTTACGAAATGAGGGATTAACTCAATCTGCAAATCGTCTAGAGGCAGAAATGAAAAAACGTGCTGACCATTGGAAGACTCTAAACTATCCTTTTGGCAGTGAAATGCCTTGGGACTCAACGGGCCAAGAAGAAGTATACCTATGGTCAAAATATTTTGGTTTTGACGAAAAAGCACAAGTTACCTTAAACGCAATCTTAGCTTATATGCCTACAGTCCCGCATTGGGGTTATAATGGTAGCGCCAGAAGATACTGGGATTTCGTTTATGGAGGTAAACTATCTAGAATCGAACGTCAATTACATCATTATGGGTCTGCATTAAATTCTATTCCAGTATTAACTGATTTTAGAAGTAATCCTGAGGATTTTTATTTACTGCGTGTTGGGCATGCCGGAATGATGGGAGCTTTGGCTAATGTTACTCAGGAAGGATTTGGTCCCGCAGCATTCCACTCCTTTCCTTCTACCCTTGCCAATGATGGAATTACTGGTGATTATGGGTCTGGATTTTATGGATATGCAGTAAATTCTGGAACTTATATCATTAATCATCCTGGATATGGCTGGTTGGCTTTCTCAGGTAACCTTAAAAACAAGAAAAACATGATAGAGGTACAGTTAACTAATGCATCCAAAGGGAGGGTATTTCTTGCCAATGAAAATCTATGGATAACTTCCGATGCAGGGGAAATCGACCAACTGAAATACGATGTAAAAAATAAGAAAGTTTGGCTGGCCATTAATTCAAATAATGGTCAAAATCTAAATGCTACGCTGTTACGCATAAATCCAGAAAGTGGATATGAGTTATCAGGTTTTAATAAAGATGCTCAGGGTAGGTATGTAATTCCAACAAATACCAAAGAAATTGAATTGAACAAAATAAAGTAAAGAATCATAATAAAGTTTGTTAAATACCTTAGAATTGAAACTGCGGTCCTAATTTAAGTTCCGCAGTTTTTTAATTAAATTCGTTAAAAAAAAGAATTAATGTTTTCGACAACGACATATCAGAATAGAAGAAACCAGTTGGCAAATAAGGTTTCAAATGGTGTAATATTACTTTTGGGAAATATCGAAAATCCAATAAATTTTGAACACAACGCTTATCCCTTTCGGCAGGACAGCTCTTTTCTTTATTATTTTGGAATAAAAGCTCCAAACTTAGCAGCCATAATTGATGTTGATGAAGACAAAGTCACAATCTTTGGAGATGAATTAGATATGGATGCTTTGGTATGGACGGGCAGACAGGAAACCTTAAAAGAAAAAAGCTTAAAATCAGGAGTCTCCCAGACTCGTCCCTTAAAAGAATTAGAAAACTACATTCTTAAAGCAAAAGAAGGTCATCGTGCTATTCATTTTCTTCCTCCATACCAATCTTTTAATAAAATATTATTAAGTAGAGTTCTAGATAGGCATTTGGATGAATTAACGCCTTCCGAAGAATTAATAAAAGCAGTAGTTCAACAAAGGTCGATCAAAGAATCCCAAGAAATTATTGAAATTGAGGAGGCATTACGGGTATCCAGCGAAATGCATTTATTGGCCATGAGAATCGCTAAATCTGGCATGAAAGAATATGAAATTGTAAATGCTATACAAAAATATGCAGCCGATCAAAATTTCACCTTTGCCTATCCTCCTATCGTAACTGTTCATGGAGAAATTTTACACAATCAATTTCGGGAAAATACCTTGCAGGAAGGACAATTGATATTAAATGATTCAGGTGCAGAAACTCCAATGGGTTATGCTGGCGATTTAACTAGAACTTTTCCTGTATCCAATAAATTCTCGGATAGACAACGAGACCTATATAATATTGTTTTGCAATCTTATTATGATGCGCGCGACCTTCTAAAACCTGGAATAAAATTCAAAGAAATTCACTTGAAAGCTGCAAAAACATTGGTTGAAGGTTTGATTGATGTGGGTTTAATGAAAGGTAGCGCAGAGGACGCTGTTGCAAATCACGCGCATACAATGTTCTTTCAGTGTGGCCTTGGTCATATGATGGGATTAGATGTTCATGACATGGAAGATTTGGGAGAGCAGTATGTAGGATATACTGAAAATGAACCAAAAGATAAAAAGACTTTCGGCTTAAAATCCCTGCGTTTAGGGAAGGAACTTGAAGCTGGCTATGTACTGACCGTTGAACCTGGAATTTATATCATTCCTGATTTAATTGACATGTGGAAGGCTGACAAAAAACATCAAGAATTCATAAATTATGATTTTTTGGAAAGTTATCGAGATTTTTCTGGAATACGCATTGAAGACAATTTCTTAATCGAAGAAAATGGATATAAACTATTAGGACCGGATTTGATAAGAACTGTAGATGATATTGAAAAGTTTAAGCATGAATCTGAAGGTTAATTAATTGAATAAATTGACGCCTTAAAAACAAAGAAATCAACAGAAAAATGTAAGTTTGCTCATGCTTATCTATTGATAGTTAAGTAATAGCAAATTTTTTATAATTTAGAATGAAGTCTACAATTAAGTTTAATAATATAAACACCTTATTTTCAAAGTCTTTAAAACAAAATATTAATGATTATTTCAATAGTAGCATCCAGAAAAAAACAGGTAATAGAAAGTTGTTTTTAAAGGCTACAATTCTCATCCTTAGCTTTATTATACTTTATTCCCTATTAGTCTTTGTTCAACCTCATTGGTTGATTAGCATTTTTTTATGCATCCTATTTGGAGTTAACTTAGCTGCAATCGGGTTTAATATAATGCATGATGCTGGCCATAATTCATTTTCTGAGAATAAACAGGTAAATAGCATCATGTCTTATTCATTAAATTTATTGGGAGGTAATATTTATTTCTGGAAACAAAAGCATAATATTGCTCATCATACCTACACCAATATTGATGGCGAAGATCCTGATATCGAAGTTAGTTTTATGAGAATTCATCACGATCAGGAACTTAAAAAACATCATAAATATCAACCAATCTATTTTATATTCTTGTATGGCCTCTCCTATTTAGCGTGGATATTTTACCAAGATTATGAAAAGTATTTCCGTCAGAAAAAGACAGGATTAAAGAATAAATTTGATTTTGAATTTCCTTTAAGAGAAAAGGTGATCTTTTGGATCAGCAAAGCAATTCATGCTATTATTTTCATCATTATTCCTATTATTTTTGTGGGCTGGATACAGACATTAGTTGGCCTATTACTTGTTGGAGCCGTATGTGGAATCTGTCTAGCTATTGTTTTTCAATTGGCTCATGTTGTTGTAGGCACTGAATTTAAGTCAGGTGATCAACCGAAAATTGAAGAAGAATGGATGATCCATCAAATTCAGACTACTTCCAATTTTTCCACTAAAAACAGCGTTTTGACTTGGTTATTAGGTGGATTGAATTTTCAAGTTGAACATCACCTTTTCCCAAAAATAAGCCATGTACATTATCCTGCACTAAATCGAATTGTTCGTGAAACCTG
>JBEBTR010000020.1:0-31285 GCA_040393725.1 Sphingobacterium endophyticum
TCTAGAGCCATGTCCTTAATTTTTAGCATCCAAATTCCTCCTTGATCTAAAAGTTGATTTGAAGCCTCAATTTCTGTGTTGATTTGTAGTAATTCCATAATAATGTGTTGTAGTTTTTTGAAAATCACATCAAGAATTATCATGCCACAATACATAAAAGTTGTGGATGGATTCCTACTATTTTTAAATAATAAGATAAAATCTGTTTTAGTTGTTATAACATAATCCTTAGAGTTGATTTCCGCCACGTCTGTCAACGGATAAATTCCGAGACAAATGGATTGATAGAATTAGTAATATTGGAACATCAATGAAGTAAATTTTTTAATAAAAACAGCTTTTTTAATATGCATTTTATCGCTTAGATGCATCATATTAATAAATTAACAATATTCATAAGGCAAAAATCGTATTTTTAATACGATGGCTTTGTCAATCTTTGAAAAACCTAAATTAAATAATAGATATGAGCGATAAATTTTTGATAGATGAACAAACTTTAAAAGACATTCAATTACGAGATAGGCACAGCCGGACTATTTTGGAATACTTTGATCATACCATTACGGATGGAGGAATGTTCTTTCTGAGAGATATATTCTACAATCCTATTGTTGATGTCAATGAAATAAAAGATAGACAAATAAAAATACGTCGTTTAGAGCCCGTTGCAGATGAAGACTTTTTATTTTATAGGGTGATCGTAAGTGATCTTGAAAAATATGTTCGATCATCTCATTCGGGGAGAACAGCTTCATTAACATTAATGGATTTTGTTGGGGTAAGAACTCCTGCTTATTATTATCGGAAAAGATCTATTATTGAGGCATGTGACTTTATGATCAAATGCCAAAATTATTATAAAAAAATTAATCAAGATGTTTCATATGCTGACGTAGAAGAAATTATTCAGTTAATTGAAGATTGTCTTGCCATGATTTTCAAAAACAAAAAATATGATGCTGAGAAATTGAGAATTAATATTTTCAATATTGAAAATTTCGATAAAATGATCAGATATATCTTGGCACCGAAGATTAAGAAAATTATTACATTTTTTTATGAAATCGATGCTTATCTATCAGTGGCTAAAGTTTCTAAAGCAAATGGTTTTAGCTATCCTGAAGTTTTTCCGAAAAATCAAACTGGGGCAATTGAGATGAAAGGTGTTTATCATATCTTCCATAAAAATCCAATTAAAAATGATATAAGAATGTCCAGAGATAAAAAGGTCTGGTTTCTTACAGGTGCAAATATGGCAGGTAAATCATCCATTATTAAAACTATATCAACTGCTCTTTACCTCACTCACATTGGATTTCCTGTGCCCGCAGAATCTATTAAAACTGATATCATAGATGGCGTATTTACAAGTATAAATCTTCAAGATAATTTGGATCTGGGTTATAGTCATTTTTATGTGGAAGCTATGCGTTTAAAAACTATTGTTGACCAATTACCTAAGGATTCCAATGCTGTTATTATTTTGGATGAGCTATTCAAGGGTACAAATCATTTGGATGCTTCAAATGCTATTTTAAAAGTGCTTGAAAATCTTGCAGAGGTAGACGGCCCTTATGTTATTGTCTCTTCGCATATTACAGAATTGGCTAATGAATTAAAAAAAATCCCTGCAGTAGGATTCTTTAAAATGAACATTGAATCAGACCCTGATGGATTGCCAATCTTTACTTACAAAATTAAAGAAGGCATTGCTGAGGAAAAATTAGGAATGTGGTTGCTTAAGAAAAGTGGTGCCTTTGAATCGATCGATAAATTGAAAGCCTAAAAAATAAAAATTTACAACTTAGTCTGTTTTCACAATACTTTCAATTTAATAATTGAAACTTAGTTCAGAATTATAAACAGTAACATATTTATTTCAAAAAATACACCTTCAATCATAGTGAGGGTGTATTTTTTTTTGTTTAAATTTAGTTTCAATCTTTTTATAAAGCTTATTCAAATCAATTGAAAAGTATTAAACCATATAAACAAATTGAAAAATTCATTATTTCAATGAATTAAACCAGTAATAAAGATTTATTTTATGAAATTTCGAAAATTCCCTTTTCTGATTAAAATGAATATGCTAGTATTGAGCATTTTTTTTATTTCATGCAATCATTCTACTTCTCATAAAAAGATTGAAAGCAATTCAGATTCTTTAACAAACTTATCGGTAAAAATTGGGGTTGCTCTTTACTCATTTAATCATTTTTCTTTCGAAGAGGCGGTAAAAAAATCAAAGTCTACAGGCGTTAATTATGTCGAAGGTTTTTCATTTCATGAATTAGGGGGCAAATATGGAAATGAAGGAATTGCTAATTTACCTGAACAAGATCTATTGCAAATAAAGGAGATACTAGATTCAAATAAAATTCAAATGGTTTCCATGTATGGAGATGCTAAAACGCTTGCTGAATGGGAACAGTTATTCAGGCAAGCAAAACGCTTAGGACTTGAGTTTTTAGTAGGTGAACCTGATATTTCATTTTTAGATGACATAAATAGGCTTGCGGGAGAAAATAATATAAAATTTGCTATCCATGAACATGCTAAAGGAATAAGTAAATATTGGCATCCAGACTCTGCATTAACGGCGATTAAGGATCGCGGAAATTTAAAAATCTGTGCAGACATTGGCCACTGGGTACGAAGCGGACTCGATCCTGTAGAATGTTTGAAAAAATTAGAAGGGAATATTATCAGTTTACATGTGAAAGATTTGGATTCATTCGGAAATATGAATGCCAAAGATGTTAATATAAGTACTGGGGTAATAGAATACCCAAAAGTTTTGGCAGAATTAAAACGACAAGCTTTTTCTGGTTACATATTTATCGAATGCGAACATGATTGGGAAAATAACTTAAAAGATGTACAAGAATCTGTAAATTATATAACCAAAATATCACAAGAATAAACAATTTTCATTTAGTCAGTTATTTAGAAAGGAATACAATCTCTTTTAATATTGAGTTAAATGATTGTTAAAAATATTTAATAAAAAAATAAACAGTTCATTATGAAGTTAAGAAGCAAGGAATGGTTTGCGAGGAAAGGAAAGGATGGTTTTATTTACCGTGCCTGGATGAAGAATCAAGGTATTCCGGCAGATATGTTTGAAGGAAAACCTGTTATTGGAATATGTAATACTTGGTCGGAATTAACTCCTTGTAATGCACACCTTCGCGATTTAGCAGAAGCTGTTAAAAAAGGTGTATTAGAAGCTGGAGGTTTCCCATTAGAGTTTCCTGTGATGTCTCTTGGTGAAACATTAATGAAACCTACCGCTATGTTATTCCGAAATCTGGCCAGCATGGACGTTGAGGAATCTATTCGTGCCAATCCAATTGATGGAGTTATCTTGTTATGCGGTTGCGATAAAACCACTCCTTCTTTAGTTATGGGGGCCTGTAGTGTAGACCTTCCAACTATTGTTGTATCAGGAGGCGCAATGCTTACAGGAAAATATCAAGGTAAGGACATAGGAACTAGTGATTTATGGCGATTTGCAGATGAATCAAAAAAGGGACTACTTTCTGAAGAGGAAATGAATTTGGCCGAAGCAGGCATGTGCCGTAGTATAGGTCATTGCGCAGTGATGGGAACAGCCTCATCAATGGCTAGCATGGTTGAAGCATTGGGATTAACGCTTCCTAATAATGCTGCAATACCTGCAGCAGACTCCAATCGGAAAGTGCTAGCAAGACTCTCCGGAAGAAGAATTGTCCAATTGATTAAAGACGATGTCAAAATTTCTCAAATCCTGAAACGAGAATCCTTCGAAAATGCCATTAAAGTTAATGCAGCAATCGGTGGATCTACAAATTTTGCTATTCATCTCATGGCAATCGCACGCAGAATAGGAGTCGAGTTAAACCTTGAAGATTTTGATCATTATTCAAAAAATATTCCCCTCGTAGCTAACCTTCAGCCTTCTGGCCAATATTTTATGGAAGACCTTTATTATGCTGGAGGGATTCCCGCAGTTATGAATAGTATTCAAGAATTTTTAAATAAGGATGCTTTAACCGTTAATGGAAAGACTATTGCTGAGAATTCTGAAAACCAGAAAAGTTTGAATGAAAACGTAATTTCCTCTGTGGATATACCCTTCAATAAACAGTCAGGAATTGTAGTCCTAAAAGGAAACCTTTGTGAAAATGGGGCAGTTATTAAACCGTCTGCTGCTACAGCTGCATTAATGAAACATAAAGGAAAGGCTGTTGTCTTTGAAGATATTGAAGACTATAAAAAGAAAATTGATTCGGATGACTTGGATGTTGATGAAAATAGTGTTTTAGTGCTTAAAAATGTTGGACCAAAAGGTTATCCCGGTATGCCTGAGGTTGGCAATATGGGTATACCTAAAAAGCTGCTGGAAAAAGGGGTTACGGACATGGTTAGAATTTCAGATGGTCGTATGAGTGGAACCGGATTCGGTACCGTTATTCTCCATGTATCCCCTGAGTCTGCTGTAGGTGGACTTTTAGCAGTCGTGCAGAATGGAGACTTAATAGAATTGGATGTTGATGCACGACAACTAAATCTTTTAGTAGAATCATCTGAGCTGGAAAAAAGAAAACAAAACTTGATGTTAGACCTTAATAAATACACTCGCGGATATGTAAAGTTATATGTCGACCATGTAGAGCAAGCTCATTTGGGAGCAGATTTAGATTTCTTGAGAGGAGGGTCAGGATCTGAGGTGTCTAGAGATTCTCACTAACATTTAGCAATTTATAAATGGAAAGAAAAAGATTTGAAAATAAAACGGCAATCGTCACTGGGGCAGGCAAAGGGATTGGTTATGAAATTGCTAAAAATTTATTACTGGAAGGTGCAACTGTCATATTAAATGATTTAGATTTTGAATTGAGTGAAAAATCTGCTGTTGCTCTGTCTGAATTTGGACCTTGTTTAGCATTTGCTGGAGATGTAAGTGATCCTGATTTCAATAGGGAAATTGTTGATTTTGCAGTAGCAAGAACAAAAACTCTAGATATAGTTTTGGCAAATGCGGGAATAACTTTATTTGGAAGCTTTTTAGACTATCAACCCAAAGATTTATACCAGGTTTTACAAGTAAATATTGGAGGAGCGTTTTTTCTTGCTCAATCTGCTGGTAAATATTTTATAGCCAATAATAAAAAAGGTTCAATTTTGTTTACCTCCTCTGTAACTGGCCATCAGGCACATAAAGATCTTGCCGCATATGGTATGACTAAAGCTGCGGTGGAGTTATTGGCAAAGCATCTTGTTCTTGAGTTGTCACCTTATGGAATTAATGTGAATGCAATTGCTCCTGGTGCAACATTAACTGAAAGAACATTGGAGGATCCCGAATATGTAAAAACGTGGGCAAACCTAACTCCAATTGGAACTGCTGCATATCCCACAGATATTGCAAAAGTTGCTTTATTTCTAGTTAGTGAGGATGCTCGTCATATTACTGGACAAACATTAATAGTTGATGGTGGGTGGACATCTGTTAGCCCTTCACCTTTTTAAATATAAAATTCAAGGTTAAAATTTTGATTATGGAAAACAGAAAGTTAAGGATGGGAATGATTGGTGGAGGACAAGGTTCATTTATTGGTGCTGTACACCGTTCAGCAGCATTATTAGATGGCAAAATTGAACTAGTATGCGGAGCATTTAGTTCAAGACCAGATGTTGCTATTCAATCTGGAAAGGAATTGGCTTTATCAAGCAATAGAGTGTACACATCTTTTCAGGAAATGATTGAAAAAGAAAAGGAATTGCCTGAAGACATTCGCATGGATTTCGTTTCGATTGTTACTCCGAATAATGTACATTTTGAACCTGCAGTTCTTGCTTTAAGAAATGGATTTCATGTAGTTATTGATAAACCAGTGACCTTCACTCTTGCAGAAGCCGAAGAATTGGCCAAATTAGTGGAAGAAACTGGATTGATGCTTTGCCTTACTCATACTTATGTAGGGTATCCTATGGTGAAACAAGCAAAAGCCTTAGTGGATCAGAAAGCAATCGGCAAAATAAGGAAGGTTATGGTGGAATATCCCCAAGGATGGTTAAGTAAAGGTATTGAAAATACTGGCAGTGTTCAAGCTGCATGGAGAACTGATCCAGAAAGAAGTGGTAAAAGTGGATGTATGGCCGATATTGGAACACATGCTGCTCATTTAGCTGAACACATCTCCGGTTTAAAAATCACTCATCTCTGTGCAAATCTTAATATTTATGGAGAAGGAAGGCTATTAGACGATGATGGTGATGTTCTATTAAAATTTGAAGAGGGCGCTACTGGAGTTCTCAGTGCATCTCAAGTTGCAACTGGTGAAGAGAATGCTTTAAAAATTAGGATTTATGCTGAAAAAGCAGGATTAGAGTGGAGACAGGAAGAACCTAATACCTTATTAGTTAAATGGGTAGATCAACCGATCCAGATTTACAGGGTAGGAGGTAATCAAGGTTATCCGTTATCAAAATTTACTTCTGCATTTACTAGGACTCCTACTGGACACCCTGAAGGTTATCTGGAAGCATTTGCCAATATATACCAATCTTTTGCAGCTAGACTCTTAAATAGAATTTCTGGAATTAATGATGATGTGAATTTTCCAGAGTATCCAACCATCGATGAAGGAATACGCGGAATGAAATTTATTGATCGAGTATTGCTGTCTAATGAATCCCAAGAAAAATGGACCTCATTCTAATAAGCTTTTGAAAAAAAATATTTTCAAATGCACCGAAAAAAATGCCTTAAATTCAATAATTCTTGCATAGAAATTGAATCCATTAATTAATAATTTTTTTCAAGAAAATGAATTGTTAATAATTTATAGAATTTTTATAATTTAAATTCTATAAATTATTAACAATCAGTTTGTTGTAATCTTTATTTTTACCGTTTTCATTGACTTGATTGATTAGTTTACTTATCTTTATCAACTAAACTAATCGATTATGCTAAGTAGAAAGGAATGTCAAATTGCATTGAAAAAATGGCAATCTTCTAAAAGAAATGTGAATGAAGTATTACGGTTAATTCCGGCCAATTATGTAGTCAAGATCTCTCCAAAAGATATCAAATGGTTGAAGGAGCATAATCAGGTTGATCGTTTTCATACTTATATGGGCGTACATGAAAATAAAGCTATTATGATGTTTTTCCCATTAGACTCCTCAGGAAAAGAAATAAGATTGAAAGAACATCCATATTCTACTTTAGAAAGATTGGATTCTGAGATTAAGTTTGTTGAACAAGAAGTAAAAACCCTAACAAAAATTGCAGTTTTATCGCCTGATATTAAAGTCATCTCTAGAGTAGTGAAAGAATCAGTTCCTTTATTTCAACATAATATTGATTGTCAAGATACCATTCTCGTTGAAATTGAAGATTGGAGAAATGATTCTCCAGATTGGTTTTACAAACAAATTCATGAATTTAAAGGAGAAACTATTTTTAATGTATTTAATGTTCCAATAGAAGATCTTTCCGATGGAAGTACAGAAGTAATTGGACTATTTGCATTTAAATATTCCAAAATTTATACGGAAGTTATTCCAACAATTATTTTTGTTGAAGATGAAAGTTGTCTTCTTGAAAATAACAAAGTACATTCGATTCAGACTAATTTATACAATTGGTCACAACCTTGCCCGCCATTTTGCAGGCCAAAGGATGATTATCTTTTACTTCAGGATTAGTTATGTTGTTTTTTTACCTGACTATTGGACTTTCCAATGTCTTGTTGTTAATAGCCAGCATCTGGAAAATTAAATATCATTTTCAATTTTCTAATGCAGCTCAAAATCTAAGATATTTCCTAATTTTTCTTTTAGGAATAGAATTGATTTCAAAATTATTGATTTATGTATTCTGGGCGCAGAAAACAGAGTTTCTCTTCAATATATTTGTTGCCGGAGAATTGTTATTATTAACTAACTTTACAAATAGTGTTTTATCTAAAAAAAGCAGACTTTCAATGGTTTACATCGGTTTGTTTTTGTTTTTGATTGCTGCTTCTTTTATCCATACTTATATACAGCCTGTTTCTTGGATAAAATGGATAAAACCCATATCTAATGTTATTATTGTTTTTGAATTAGGAAGGTGTTTATTGAATGCATTGAAGTCAGGATTTCAAAATTATGATCGTGGACTTTTTAATGTCTTATTTGCCCTATTACTCTATTACTTTGTTTCTACAATTTTATTTCTGATTTTAAATCAGCTAACCACATTGAAATTAGAGTATGCAGCTTATCTGTGGTCAGTAAACAATTTATTGTCTTTTAGCCTATATGCAGTATGTCTCTATTATTTTTATTCTATTCCAAAATCTACCTTGAAATTTATGAAATCATAATTTTATTGGTATTAGCATTTCTTTTTATTGTATTTGTTATCATTCTTTATAATCAATATTATAAAAAAATTCAAGAAGAAAATAATTTGAGGCACCAGCAAGAATTGAAATTCCAAACGGAATCTAAAGCATTAGCTGTGAAAACACAAGAAGAAGAAAGAAAGAGAATTGCAAGGACTTTACATGATGAAATAGGCAATAAACTTCAATTACTTAAATTAAACCTTGTTTCTCATCAACAACAAATTGAACAAGCTCAGTTTAATATGCTGATAGAAAAAGTTGAACAACTAATAGATTCGTCTAGGGAAATTTCTCATAGCATGTACCCAGTAAACCTAGAATATTTTGGACTCATTTTAACTTTAGATGAAATGAAACAAAACTTAGTAGGTTATGAATACAATCTCTATGACCTCTCAAAATATTTGGAACGTCCTATATCCTTTGAAGTTCAAATCTATCGGATTATTTTAGAATTTGTAAGTAATACTCTTAAACATGCGAAGGCGAATAAAATTGATATCTTAGTTCGGGAGGGTGACAAAACTTTAAGTTTTCTGTTAAAAGACAATGGAATAGGATTTGAAATGAAAAAGAATAATGGAATGGGACTTTCTAATATAAAAGCAAGAATCGAACTTCTAGATGGGCGCTCGAAAATTAATTCCTCAGTAGGTAAAGGAACACGGCTAACTATGGTATTTCCAAAAAATGTTGCGGCATGAGTGAATTGAAAATAGCGTTAATGGATGATGAATCATTATTCATTGAAGGATTAAGCTTATTAATTGAAAAGATACCAAATTGTAAGGTTGTATATAAAAATACAAATCCATCTACGCTAATTTCTGATTTTTCTGAAATGAGAGACAATCAAATTCCAGATATTCTCTTATTAGATATCCAAATGGAACCGATATCAGGCCTAGTACTTGTTGAACAGCTTCTTCCAAAATTTCCAAATATTAAGATCCTTATCCTATCATCACATTACAAATCAAATATGATAGGTCATATGCTCAAATTGGGAGTTTCTGGATTCTTGCCCAAAATAATAGATTTAGATACTCTTAAAGTTGCATTGGAGACAGTCAATAAAACAGGTGTATATGTCACTGCATCCGATTATCAACTTTTACATCAATATTTGAATAATCCTAACAAAAAAGTTTCTTTCGATTTGAAAGATCAATTAACTGATCGAGAAATTGAGGTAATCAGACTCATTTGCCAAGAATTTACAAATCAGGAAATAGCTGACCAGTTATTCTTAAGTAAACGTACTGTCGAAAGCCATAGAATCCGAATTCTGGAAAAATTAGGTCTAAAGAATACAGTTGGTTTAGTAATTTATGCACTTGCAAATGAAATTTTTGTCCCCCAAAAACATATCTAAATTATTTCCATTTTTTAAACATTCCGTATAAATACTTAATCGAAAAATGCAGTTTTTCCCCTCTATTTTGATTATGGAGTCCTTATTAACTTTGATATATCAAATACGACGTGTATTTATATATTAACCTAATATTGATTCCAAGATGTCACATGTAATTAAAAATAAGTTTATAAAGAACTTCGAAGAGAAGCAAAAATCGACCGGATATGATGTATACATGTGTAATTATATTAATTCGATAATTGCCTATAATTATCTATACAATTATCATTTAGAGGAGATGAATTCTGAATCTTCAATACTAAGTACCGATTCTGCCCAAAAATGGGAGGGTATGGTTGGAAAATTAGAAAATAATATTAAAAATGCCTTTCAAAAATTGGTTATAAATAACAGTAAATTTGTTGATCATGCAATGCAAATTCTAGAGAAAACTATTAAAAATGGTTCTCGCATTGCTATCTCTGGAAAATCCAACAACAAAGAAAATTTTGGTACCAAACCATTATTACAAGCTTAGGATTTGTGTAGCTAATAAAAATATCCTGAGTAATTTTAGATTAAGTATTTTTCAAATTAGGTTCTTAACTGGGGAGTTAAGAACCTTTTCTTTAAAGATCTGCAATTCTTTTTCCTTCCAAACTTGAGAATCTACTGTTCTTAGGTTCTCCAATCTGTTGCTTTTTATAAATGCTATTGTTTCCAGAAAGTAAATATGAAACGACACAAGCTATTGCAACATAAATTCCACATTCCGCCCCAAACAATTCTATTCCCATAAGAGAACAGGCAATAGGCGTATTTGTTGCTCCTGCGAATACAGCTACAAAACCCATTCCCGCCAATAATCCAATTGGTAAGGGAATGAATAAGGCTAATGCATTGCCTAAGGCTGCCCCAATAAAAAATAAAGGTGTTACTTCGCCCCCTTTAAATCCTGCAGAAAGTGTCACGATAGTGAATATCATTTTTACTGCAAAATCATAAAAGGGCAACTGTTCATTAAATGAGTCCACAATTACTGGAATACCTAAACCAATATATTTACTTGTCCCTATCGAAAATACTGCCAGTGCAACTAATATTCCACCTACTAAAGGTCGAAGAGGAGGGTAGCTAATTCTTGACTTAAATAAATCTCCTGTTTTGTGCATTAATTTACTAAAAGTGGCAGCGCATATCCCAAAAATGGCACCTGCAATTATTGCATATAGAATATTGGGAACAGAAATGTCAGGTATAATTTCAATACGATAGTGTGTGTGCTCCGCTTGCCAAAGCTTGGTTACTAAATCGGCAAAAATTGCGGTTATAAATGCAGGAAATATAGCGTTATATCGTAGTCTTCCTAAAAGAAAGAATTCCATCCCAAAAATTGCCCCAGCCAAAGGTGTACCGAATACCGACCCAAATCCTCCAGCAACAGCTGCAATTAATAATATTTTCCTGTCTGAAGTAGATAGTTTCAAAGGCTTTGTAAATTGATCCGCAATTGCAGCAGCCATTTGTAAAGCAGTACCTTCACGGCCAGCCGATCCACCAAATAAGTGAGTCACAATGGTTCCCAAATATACAAAGGGAGCCATCTTAAATGGTATGATTTCTTTAGGTTGATGGATGTTGTCAATTAACAGATTATTTCCTGCTTCAACTGATTTGCCATAATAATGATAAAGTAATCCTATTAATAATCCAGCAAGAGGCAAAAACCAAATAAGCCAAAGATGGCTCTCCCTAAAATTTGTTACCCAATCTAATGTTATTAAAAACCCTGCTGATGCACTACCTATGCATGATCCTATAACTAAACTAATCACAGTCCATTTTAGGATATAGATAAAGCCAGGATAATGACGGAAAAATAACTGTATGGATAATTTAGATTTATAAAAAGCTGATCGTTGCACCTTTGATGACATAATTTACCTGATAAAATTATAAAAATTTATTTAATCAGGCGTCATCAGCTTTTTTAAGCGGTTGGATAAGGAAGAACACCATTTCCTTTTTTGTCTTAAGCTAAATTAAGAATAATTAGCTAATTTTTAGAAATTGTTTCAATGTATATTTTTATTCTATAAATTACAATCTAAAAATTCTATTTTTAAATGTTTTTTTTAGAAAAAAAGAAAATAATAATAATCTAAACCTATAAAAACTAAAATGTTAAACATGATTACATCGATGAACAGTCGGCTTAGAATCTTCATGATATTGACTTTCATCAGTATCCTTTCCAGCTCCTTTGCGTCAGCAAAAACAATTTATTTTCAATTGAAAGTTTATCACTTTCAAACCGTTGAACAGGAACAGGTAATAGATCGTTATCTTGAAAAAGCCTATTTACCTGCTATGCACAAATTAGGATTTAAGGAGTTGGCAGTATTTAAACCAATTGATAATATTGACAAAGCAGATAAAATAATTTATGTCTTTAGTTCCTCTCCAAAACTTGAAAAATTCGCAAGTCTTGATGAGCTAATTTTAAAAGATAATCAATATTTAGAGTCAGGAAAAGAATATTTGGATGCAGCATACAATAAAGTGCCATATTCAAGAGTTGAAACAATAATAATGAAGGCTTTCAAAGGCATGCCATTTGTTTCTTCACCAAAGCTAAAAGCAAATAAAAGTGAACGAGTTTATGAGCTCAGAAGTTATGAAGGTCCGACCGAAAAATTATCAGCCAATAAAATATCCATGTTTAATAATGGCGAAATAGAAATATTTGAAAAATTGAATTTTAATGCTGTTTTTTATGGACAAGTTATTGCCGGAAGTACAATGCCTAATCTAATGTACCTCACTACTTTTGAGAATATGGCCGACCGTGATGCCCACTGGAAAGCTTTTGGACCGCTTTATAAACCAATGGCAGAAATGCCCCAATACCAAAATAATGTATCTAAAAATGTAACTATTCTTTGTAGACCAACAGAATACTCAGATATATAATAAATTTGGGTTTTAATACAGCAACAATTCAATTGCTGTATTAAAACCTTTCTTCTGTAAGTTCCATATTTACCATTGCTCCTGCAAAATTACCTGCTGCTACTGCATTAGCTACTGAACGCATAGGACTGCTACAATCTCCGATGGCATAAATGCCTGGTATATTAGTCTTTTGAAAAGCATCAATTTTAATATATCCCTGTTCATTTAATTCGCAACCAAGTTCTACGGGAATATTACAGTGCTGTTCAAACGGAACTGATGAATAAATCGTGTCAAAACTTACCTTTTTATTCCCCTCAAATACTATATTTTTAATTTGGCCATTTTTGTGCTCAAATGCTATGACTTGGTCTTCAATAATGGGGATTTGATGGTTTCCTAACTTTTCAAGTTGTTCAACAGTAAATAGGGAAACTCCAGAGGTCAAAATACTTAGTTTATCAGTGAGATTGTTCACCAATTGAGTCAAGTGAAATGCGCGTTCATTACTAATAAATATTCCAGTTTTTTTATTTCTATGTTCATATCCGTGACAGTAGGGACAATGAATCACTGACTTTCCCCAACATTCAGAAAATCCACTAATATCTGGCATAATATCCCGTATTCCTGTCGCAAATATTAGTTTGCTGGAAGTGAATTTGTCTCCTTGTTGAGTCGTAATTTCAAATCCTTTTTCCAAAATTTCGCCTTTCTCTGCAATACCTTGATAAAATTCGATCGACTGATATCTTGAAACTTGTAGTTTAGCCTTTTTAGCGATTTCAATAGGTTTCTCGCCATCCTGAGTTATAAAATTTTGGGAATGCGGAGTTTGTCTGTTGCAAGGCAACCCACTATCAATAATCAAAACCTGTTTTAAAGACCTACCTAATGACATACCGGCAGATAAACCAGCATAACTTCCACCTACTATGATGACGTCAAATTCTTTATTATTGCTCATAATCTTTATTTCATTATTCAATGTTAAGCCATTGATTACTCAAATATAAAAAAATACACAATTGCAACTTAATTGCAATTGTGTATTTTGCTTTTTTTTGGTATTATTTAATCTTGAAATTATTTAAATGTATTTTTAGGATTCAGGATTTATGATGTCTGGCAATTTTTGAGTGCTAATGGCAATACGGTTCCACCCATTTATCGTAACAACAGCCATTATTATTTGAGCGATATAATGATCATCAAAATATTTTTTAGCAGTTTCATAACTTGCATCAGATAATCCATGCTGGCTAATAAGAGTTACTTCTTCTGTTATTGCTAATATAGATCGCTCTTCTTCAGAATAACTTTCTGTTTCTCTCCATGCATCTAACAAAACAATCCTTGTAATCGTTTCTCCATCCTTCAATGCATCCTGTGTATGCATATTTATACAAAATGCACATCCGTTGATCTGAGATGCCCTTATTTTAATTAGATGAAGATGTGTTTTTGATAAGCCGCAATTTTGTAAATAACTTTCCAAAACCAGCATTCCTCTATAACCTTTTGGTTCTAACTCCTGAATATCGATTCTTTTATTCATCTTTTTTATTTTTCCAAACATCAGAAAAAGTATTTTATTCTTCAAAATTTCTACTTAAAAGTTTAAGTATTATAAGAATTTATTCCTGTTTGTAATTTGTATACGGTTCGTAGATATTATATAGGATAGTGTATATAGAATGTTTAATTTTTTTATATGGGTTCCGAATTTTAATTTCAGAAATTTAATTATTGAAAATTATAGAATTAAAAGAGATATAAGATTATGAGTGATAAAAAGATTACTGAACTGGACGTAAGAAAATTGCTAGGTAATGTGAAGTTCCCTCCAATAATAAATGAAATTTATAATGGAAAAATATTAGATCCGATTTTTAAAGAGGAATTAGGATATAACTATAATAAACCCGATTCTATTTTTAATTTGGATGCTGATGAACAGTTTTCGTATCAGACAGAAAGATTTAAGCCTATTTTGGAAATTGGAAATTCAGAAATTATTGCATATGACATGCAAACAAATGGATTTATTAAGTATTTCCTGGAAGAAGGAATCTCAGATCCAACAATTTTTACTTGGGATGGGGTTTTTTTAGAAGAACTTACTATCTGGTTTGAAAATGATTTAAGTGAGGATCATATTCATCATCTTTCAGATTTACTACAGCTGAAATACAGCAGAAAAATTATTCAAAAATTTGAAGAAGCAGAAAACAATAATGAATTATCGACTTTCGAAGAAAAAGAGGAATGGTTATTAATGATATGTAAACAATTTGATCTCATTGTAAAATGAGTCATTTAATAATTAGCTGATTATCAATTTGTATTACTTAAAGTCGTTTTATATTTTTATAAAACGACTTTTGTTTTATCAAGTATTTACCAATTTATTGTACAGTTTTTCAGTGGATGTTAATCCAATTTAGATACAGCTGACCTAATATAAAAACCTATGTTGAATAAAAATCTTTATGTAAGGTATTTCTCTTTAAACCTCTTAATGATCCTATTTATATCTTGCTCTAAAGATAAATTGCCTGAACTTTCTTCTGAAAATGAACTGACCAACTTTATTATTAAGAAAGATAAGCAGCCGCATTTGTGGTTTGATATGACTTCGGAAATTATCGGTGATACAATTTTTGTGAGGACTTTAAGAGGAACTGACGTCAGTGCACTAATCCCAGAATTTGAACATAAAGGAGTAAAAATAACAGTCAATAACCTTGAACAGATCAGCGGTACTAGTAAGCAAGATTTTTCGAAAGTAGTTAAGTATGATGTTGTCGCAGAGAATGGAAATAACAAGTCTTATATTGTTAAGGTTATCGATACAGGCTTGCCAGCAGTCTATTTAACAACTGATGGAAAACCTATTGATAGTAAAGATGTGTATGTGCAAGGTAATATTATAATTACACGGGGTTTTGAAGGTACTGTTATGTATGAGGGGAAAACAGAGGTAAAGGGTAGGGGGAATTCTACTTGGTGGATGCCTAAAAAACCATACCGAATTAAATTGGATAAGAAAGCTGAACTATTGGGTATGCCTGCTGACAAAAGTTGGGCTTTGATGGCTAATTATGGCGATCAATCTTTATTAAGAAATGATGTCGCTTTTGAAGTTAGCAGAAGATTAGAACTAGAATATACTCCACGTCAACATTATGTAGAGTTCTTTTTAAATGGTGAGTACATGGGTAATTACACCTTGACTGAACATGTTAAAGAAGGCGAAAATAGAATCCCAATAGATGAAGACAATGGCGGTTTTATTATTGAGGAGGATGGATATGCCTATTCTGAACCTGTAAACTTTACTACTAATAAAGGAATGCCCATTACAGTTAAATTTCCTGATGAAGACGATATTACTGATGAACAATTCAATAATATCAAAGACTATATTGCTTCTTTTGAGAACAGCTTGTTTAATTCCAATAATGATCCATCTTTGGACTATCAAAAATATTTTGATCTAAAGAGTTTCGTGAATTATTATCTTATTAATGAAATATGTGGCAATCCGGATATGTTATGGAGTATGAGAATGTATAAAAAAAGCAATCTGGATCCTAAAATTTATGTAGGACCAGTATGGGATTTTGACCTTGCATTCAATAATGACAAAAGACTTCAGGATACACAAAATAAACTGATGCTATTTCATGCGCATGAACCAAGAGCATGGATGAATAAATTCTTAGAAGACCCAGAATTCAAAAAATTAGTTCGAAGCAGATGGAAAGAAATAAAAAACAATTTAACATCTCTTCCTCAATATATTGACCAAAGAAATAAGCTTATTTCTTTTAGCCAGCCTTATAATTTTATGAAATGGGAAATCTTAGGGATAAACATCAATCAAAGCTGGTATTTAGGCGTTTCACACCAAGATTATGTTGATTTTATTAAGAATTTTATTACTGCCCGTCTAACCTGGCTCGATACACAATTTTCAGACCCACAATTTGATTGATAGGCAGTAGACATAAGATTAATAGACATTAGACATAAGATTGATAGACATTAGACATAAGATTGAGAGACATTAGACATAAGATTAATAGACATTAGTCCCTCAACTTTATTGTCAACTATATCGGCTCTTATGTCTAATGTCTAATGTCTAATGTCTCCTTTCTACCCTCAGCTTTATAATTCAGCGGATTGTTTCCAAATATTTAGGCCTCCCTCTTTTGCAAATTTGTCTATTTCGTCTAATTCTTCTTTGGTGAAATTCAAATTGTTTATAGCTCCTGCACAATCAATAACTTGTTGCGGTCTGCTTGCACCTATTAAAGCAGAAGTCACTTTTCCTTCTCGTAAAACCCATGCAATTGCCATCTGAGCCAATGTCTGATTTCTGCTTTCAGCAATACGATTTAATGCTTTGATATTATTAATGTTATCCTCTGTAAGAAAATCACTGCTTAATGATTTCCCTTGGTTTGCTCGACTATTTTTAGGTGTTTCTCCCAAATATTTATTGGTCAACATCCCTTGAGCAAGTGGTGAAAACACAATCGATCCCAATCCAAGATCTTCCAATGTGTTCAATAGACCGTCAGTTTCTACCCAACGGTTCAACATGGAATAACTTGGTTGATGAATGATAAATGGCGTACCTAATGATTTTAAAATGTCATAAGCTTCTTTTGTTCGCTGTGAATTATATGATGAAATCCCTACATATAACGCTTTCCCTGATTTTACTAGCTGATCTAAAGCCAACATGGTTTCTTCCAAAGGAGTGTTGGGGTCAAATCTATGGGAATAGAATATATCAACATAGTCAACTCCCATTCTCTTTAAGGATTGATCACAACTTGCAATTACATATTTTCTACTTCCCCATTCCCCATAAGGGCCTGGCCACATCAAATATCCTGCCTTTGATGAAATAATTAATTCATCCCTTAATCCTGAAAATTGTTCCTTAAGAATTCGTCCAAATGCTGACTCAGCACTACCAGGAGGAGGTCCATAGTTGTTTGCTAAATCAAAATGATTGATCCCTAAGTCAAATGCAGTTGTACAAATATCAACCTTAGTGCTATGTGGGGTATCATCACCGAAGTTATGCCATAATCCTAAAGATATCGCAGGTAGTTTCAATCCGCTAGTTCCACAGCGATTGTAAATCATGTGATCGTATCGATCACTCTTCGCAGTCCATTCCATTATTTTAGTTTAGCTTGTTCTTTCAAAATTAATCTCTTCAACGGAATCTTTAATAAATTGTTTAAATAATTAGAATTAAATATTAGAAACCGTAAATGATCTTATCCTTATTTAAAAATACGAATTAACCTATTTGCTATTGAAAAATTCAAAGCTAATTTTGAACAGTCTAGATATTTACACAAATTAACGTTCAAATCGATTCTGACATTTTTATTTTAAACCATTTATTCAGACTTTTATGAAAAAGCAAATTAAAATGGTTAAAATCAATCACATATTATTTTACTTTCCCTTTATAATCTTATGTCTACTACACAATTCATGTAATCAAACTTCTAAGCAAGTTGAAAACAATACAAATGATTCAACTAAAATTCAGATCGATACACTTGAAAGCTTTTTAAGGCCAGGTTTAAGACTTAAAATAAATAGAGTGTTGATAGATACTGTGAGATATATTGGATTTGAGGATACTGCTGACGAGCCTATTTTATTTGTTGAAAATCTAAATTCAAAAGATACAATTGGGATTATTTATAAAACCGAAAATCCTGAATATGTAAGAGGAGACCTAATAGAAATTCAATGGAGAATAGATAGTATCCGTTATGCTGGTGATCCAGAATTCTTAAATTTCACTGAATTTCTAACGAGTTCAAAACTCGTTAAACCACTCCAACTGACTGATAAAAAAATTAAATTTCTTTGGCGGGAGAATACATACAACAAAGAGATTGATGCTGAAGTTAATTCCATCATACTTAACGAAAAGTACATTAATACAATTACAGAACCTGAAAAGGCAGCTCTCGCTTTGGTCTCAACTTTTGTTGGAAATGAGTGTTCTTGGGATGGTCAAGCTAATGAAAGTCGTTCAAATCTCAAGTGTAAAATTCCTTGGGCCTTGAATTTAGGATATCAATGCTCTTCAAAACAAATGGAATTATTAAAGTATTGGTTTAGAAACAATCCACAAATATTAAATGAATTGGAAAATTGCCCTACTACTCCGGATGGAGCGACCGTTCAAGATACATTCGATGAAATTAATTTAGAGGTAAAAAATAATTTGATTAGCATTTTCTTTAAAGCAAGCGGAATTAATCTAAGGGAAGCCAAAGGCTGGGAATGGACCGAAAATCATATATATGAATTCAAGAAAAATGAACTTATCCTTTTGAAAAAAGATGTTTCTCCTATAATCCAAAAAAAGATGGAAGTCGGGGAGAGTTAATATATATCCATATTGTATTATTGGTTTTTAATTTAATAAATATTAATAATTATGAAATTACTATTACTGCTTTTAAACCTGTGTTATGGAACATTACTTTTGGGCCAGGAAATTAAGCCAACTCAATCAAATATTGAAATTTTTGATAGGAATGAAAAAGAGAAATTTCCATTAATTGAAATTGATGGAATTACTTATGAAACTGTTGAAAAATTTAGGTTGGATCCTGAATCAATAGAATCCTTGGATGTAATTAAAGATGTCAATAATTCAAATTATTCCGGAATTATTAAGATAAAATTGAAGAAAAATAAAAAAATTGTATTTAAAACCCTCCCTGATATTAGAAAATTTAATGGAGATGAAACAAACTCTCCAATAATTTATATTGTTGATAATGACTTAGTAACGATTAATCCCAATCATTTTTTAATTGATAAAGAATTTATTTTGAGTATAAAAAAGGGGAAGCTAAAAGTTGAAGGATTGGAACAAGAACTTAGTACCTTAACAGTATTGACCAAAACAGCAGAAAATATTAAAAAAAATAATGAGATAAGGATCAGATAACCTGTTCTTATTGACCTTTTCTCAGGATTTTCTCCATTGTTTTTCCTTTTGCTAATTCATCAATCATCTTATCAAGATATCTTAACTTTTGCATCAAAGGATCTTCAATATCTTCCACACGATAACCGCAAATTACACCAGTAATTAATTTTGCATTTGGATTAAAGTTTGGTGCATTATTATAAAAGTCTTCAAAATTTGTTTTATCCTCCAAAATCCTTTTCAAATCCTTTTCATTATAACCTGTTAACCAGAAAATAATCTCATCAACCTCCTCTTTCGTACGACCTTTTTTCTCTGCTTTTGTGATATAATGCGGATAAACTCCCGCAAAAGACATTTTATAAACCCTGGTGTTTGCTGATGCTTTCATAATTAAAACGATCGATTTGTGAAGATAAATTTAATATTATTTGAAGGTTAATTCAAAATAAAACATCATGTTGAGCTAACTATTGTCAATCCAATAAAAACTTCTACAGATAAGAAAGGGGAACTGTCACCTACAGTTCCCCTTCAATTTTTATTTTGAGCTTAAATTTTAAAATGTAAGTACTATTTTTCCTCTAGTATGTCCTTCTAAAACTTTTGTATATGCTTTAGCTGCCTCCGAAAATGGAAATGTTGCATCAATTTCCCAATTGAATTTTCCAGATGCAATTCCATCTACAACATGTTGCAAGTTTTTGGGATTACGTTTAACCCAAATTGGAATCACTCGTGGAGATGACGTTCTTTTACCAGCTATACTACTGATGATTCCATTTTCTTTAACAGTAGCTAAAGAGGCTTGGGTTGCTTCCTCAGTTCCCGCCATATCAACTGAAGCATCAAATGCCTCCGGGTGAACTTCATTAATTCGATCAATTAATCCATCTCCATACTCAACTGCTGTTGCTCCTAATTTTTTAACATAGTCAAGATTTCTTTTGGAGGCTGTTCCAACTACCTTAATACCTCTTTCTATTGCCAATTGAACTGTGATCGACCCAACACCTCCCGATGCACCATGGATTAACAAAGATTGTATAGGACCCAATTCGTCTAAAATAGTCATCGCCGTCTGTGCAACACCAGGAATTGATCCGGCAACTTCAAAAGAAATATTTTCAGGTTTCTTGATGAGATTCGCAATAGGTACATCAATTACAGTGGCATGAGTAAATCCACCTCCAGAACCTAAAACAAGATCTCCAATCTTAAAGCCTTCTGCATTGTCACCAATCGTGATAATTTCACCGCTGAACTCTGTCCCGAAGGTTTGGGGCAAAGCTGCATGTTTAAATTCACCAGTCATCCTGCGAGCATCAATCGGATTGATTCCTGCTGCCTTGGTTTTTATTCTGGCAAAGCCATTTTCCAAATCTTCAAATTTGTAATCTTGTAAGGCTAAAACATCAGATGCTCCATAGGAATTAGCGATGAGTATAGTAGAAATTGTATTTTGATTTTCCATTTTCTTTTTATTTGTTGAAACAAAATTAAAGATACATACGGTATTAAATGGTATAACTTACCTTCTGGTAACCAGTTTCCTTCTGGTAACTAATAGTTATTACCTTGCAATTATATAATTGTTTCTAATTTTTCTAAACACTTTCTATTTATAACCTGTTGTTTAATAAACGTTAAGGTATGAAGGTACTAGTGATTTTAGGGCACCCAAGAAAAGATAGTTACAATGCCGAATTAGCAGATGCTTATATTTCTGGAGCGATGGATGCGGGAGTTGAAATTGAGTACTTAGCCTTGGCAGACCTCAAATTTGAAATGAATGTACTTACGCCTTCTCCACAAAATCAATTCATGGAGGCGGATTTAATCAGATCTCAGGAATTAATAAAATGGGCTGATCACCTAGTCTTTGTTTTTCCAACTTGGTGGGGAAATATGCCCGCCTTATTAAAAGGCTTTATTGACCGTGTTTTTATACCTGGATTTGCCTTCTATGAAATTCAACCCGATGCTTTTAAAAAATTACTCAGTCCTCGAACTGCACAACTCATTATAACCATGGATACCCCCGTTATTATTGATCGATTGGTAAATGGGGCACCTTCAATAAAATCTATTAGAAATGCTACTCTTAAATTCTGTGGTGTGACACCCGTCAGGAAAATAATCTTTAGCCCAATTAAGCATTCCTCATTGGAAAAAAAACAAAAATGGATTCAACAAGTCTACGAATTAGGCAAAAACCTTGAAAATGGAGTGCTTAGCCCATGGGAAAAAATTTGGAAAAACGTCAGTCCTTGGCTTCAAGCTGTGCGGTTCCAATTCTATCCAATGACTTTTTTTGCCTATGGAATTGGCTCATTGATCTATTCCCATATTTTTGACCAATTTAATCTTCAAGTGTTTATTTTAGGGTATGTTGTATTATTCTTAATAGAAGTAATAACCGTATTCAGCAATGATTATTTTGATAAAACAACAGACCGATTAAATAAATATTTCAGCACCTTTTCGGGAGGTTCTCGGGTTCTTGTAAATGGATTGATTTCTGATGCTCAGATTAAAAAAGCCATGATTATCCTATTTATTTTAGGATGTATTGTTACCATAGTATTGGGTTTCTTGTCACTTTCAGCATTCCATCATGTCGTATTAACTATCATTGCATTATTTCTTATAGCAATTTCTTATACAGCTCCTCCTTTAAAATTCTCTTACAATGGTTTAGGAGAACTTGTGGTCGGATTTACTCATAGCTTTGCAGTTATTTTATGCGGATTTATTTTCCAAGGTGGAAATATTACAAATCCAACGCCTTGGATTGTTGGAATCCCATTGTTCTTTTCAATAGTTCCAGCTATTATTATGGCAGGTATTCCAGATTATTATGCTGATAAACAAGCAGGAAAAGGTACTTTAGTCGTTAGGATGGGTATCAAAAAAATGCAACTTTTCTTGCAATAATTTTTGTATGCCTTTCATTTATATCCGCCATTATAATTAATAATTTCTCTGCTTTCGAAATATTTTTTGGCGATATGATCTACCTATCAATTGCTCATGCTTTATTATTAATATATATGCTATTGAATTTCATAGGCAAAAGAGAAAAACCAAAAAGAATTGATGGAATTATGGCACTTGCATTAATGTTTATCCTTTGGTTTGTCTTAATACCCTTTTTCAGATTGGTTTAAAAATAAATTATTCGCCTTGCTCAATTTTTATCGTTTTTTTTAATAAATATTTATCATAAAGTTAAACTGTTGTTGTGCTTTCAATTAGTAAGCGGATACATAGAAAATAAGTATGTTCAATTTTTAGATTCATATCAAGAATGAATTTAGAGTCTTAAAAATTCAAGAAAATACTCATCGAATAAATGCTATATTTAATTAAATCATTTTAAGCTGTTCAAATTATGGTCTTGAATAAATTAATCCTTATTTCTGTTTTTATTTCTTTATGTTTCGGAAATGATACTCCTGTTAATAAAGATAGTCAGAAAGAGCAATGGAAATTGGTCTGGCATGATGAATTCAATTACAAAGGTTTACCAGATTCAAGCAAATGGAATTTTGACACAGCAGGAAATGCTTACGACTGGGGGAACCAAGAAGCCCAATTTTATACAGATAAAGATACTTCAAATGCATATGTGGATGGAAAATCATTAACCATTACCGCACTGCGAAAAAATGTTGGTAAGAAGAAATATACATCAGCCAGATTGACAAGTAAGAATAAAGGTGACTGGAAGTACGGTAAATTAGAAATTCGTGCAAAAGTTCCTACTGGCCGTGGCACCTGGCCAGCAATTTGGATGCTTCCTACCGACGAAAAGTTTGGTGGATGGCCTAAAAGCGGTGAAATTGATATTATGGAGTATGTAGGTTGGAATCCAAATTATCTATTTGGAACAGTACATACCGAAAGCTTTAACCATATCAAAAATACCCAAAGAGGAGATTCCATCAAAGTTCAAGGATTGGACAAAGCCTTTCATATTTTTGAGGTAGAGTGGGATCAAGATTCATTTAAGTTTGAAATTGATAATAAACCATATTTTACATATAAAAAAGAAGGCAATACATCCCAAGAGTGGCCTTTTGATGAAAGATTCCACCTTTTATTGAATCTAGCTATTGGTGGCTCATGGGGTGGAGCGAAAGGAATAGACGATGAATTATTTCCGCATAAGTTTGTTATCGATTATGTTAGAGTATATCAGAAAATGTAAAAACTTGCCCTATGTCAAGTTGAAATCAATAGGTTACCAATAACTTTGATAGACATTTTAAACTCTAAGGTTATGGACAACGCAAAATCATCTCAATTAAATATTGTTATTCCTGCATATAGAATGCATACACAAACATTTTTAAATGTTCTTCAGGATATATCTGATGCAGATGCTTCTAAAAGAATCGATAATAGAACCAATCATTTAATATGGATGGCGGGAAATTATGTTAATGTACGTTACGGCATGGGATCAGTATTAGGTTTAACCGATGTAGACCCTTATCAGGACCTATTCTTTATGGGAAAGGCATTAGATCCCGCTAAAGAATATCCTACCTTAAATCAATTACGTGACAATTTTCATCAAATTTCTCCAAAAGTTTACCAAGCACTGTTAACAGTAAGTGATGACACCCTTGCAGAAATGTTCGAAATCCATATGGATATTCCATTTATTAAAGAAGATAAATTGAATTTTATTGGAATGTGTATTGGCAGACAGGATTATTTATGCGGTCAGATGGCCCTGATGAGGCGAATACTTGACTATCCAAGTATGAAATACGACGTTGATGAAAAAATAAAATATTAAGATCCCCCAAAGGGTTGAAAAAATCGTGAAAGCGGATAAATTTCCCATTCAAAAAGGGGAATTTATCCGCTTTCTCGCTCTCTACAAATTAGGATGCTGTCATTCCAGAGCTAAAGCTCTGGAAACTAGTTCTTAGCATTTTCAAAGAATGCTTTTACTTCAATAGTCTAACAACTGGAATGGGTAAAATCCCACTATTTAATCAGTTGCAGAATAACTTTTACCAGCAGGTTGGGCTTACCATCAATGTGCTCGTCTTTAATAAGAATTCAATAAAATTGGCTAATTTAAAGAGTTTCAATTAAATCTATAAAATCTCTTACTTCTTTAATTTCGCTAAAAGTTCATCTAATTGTTGTAGATCTTGAGTCATACCTTCTTTGAATCCCATGGAAATGGTAGATTCAAGATCCGCTAATTTTTCGAATGTCAATACAATATCAACCTTCGATTTATCATCAGTTTCACTAAAAGTGTTTTCCCATAAATTCTCTGGCATATCTTGGTTTACAGTACCATTTTCGTCGCAAAAACCATCTTTGGATTTAAACGATTGTCCTTCATTTATAGCGATATAGCTGGATTTACTCCAATGTCTCTCACCCTCAGGACTAACCATAGCATATAACCATGAACCCCCTTCGCGGAAATCCATCTTCTTTGTCTCAGCACGCCATGGTTGGGGACCCCACCATTGATCCAATAATTCCGCCTTGGTCCATGCGTCCCATACTAATTTCAAATCCGCATCAAATTCCTTTTGAATATGAATGCTGTTGTTTTCTTTGTTGACTTTAAAGTCAAATAATAAATTGCTTTTCATCTTCTTGCGTTTTAATCGTTAGAAATAGCTATCCATTTTCATACCTATAGAAGTATCTAAAAATGGATAAGTTTTCATTTTTTTAAATTTATAAATGAAACCATATAGTTGCAAATATAATTGCAACCATTCGGTTTCGCAAGAATTTTTTTATTTTTTTTAAATTGGGTAGACGTAATTAAAGGATGCGAAGGGAAATGGCGATGAAAAAATAAGCCGCACCTATATTTTAAATTTTGATGCGGCCATTTCGAGTAATCCCAAATAAACAAAATTCAATTCTTTTCTTTCGGATTTTCATTTTTAGAACCGTAGTTCCTATTATATAGTTAGTGTGACTTCATTGTTTTTTTTAACGATACATTTTCTTCGGCCTTACATTAATTTATAAGCTTTAAAATAATCTGCTTTTAAAAAGGTTTGATTGCTCACAATAAATCCACATTCATCTAAAATCACTTTTTCATCTGGAACCATTTCATATACTTTCGTTCCATTGATTAAGAAAATTAGTTTATCATTCCGTAATTCAACCCTTACATCATTCATTGCTTTATTTTTAATGACTTTATTATAATGCCAATCTTGGTGGACTACATATTCTTCACCCACATTTTCATCAACCCGAAACTTACTTATCCCATTTAAGGTAATTCGGTAAAAAGTTTTATCTGATTTTTTATAATTAAATATCAATCCTGCCGATCCAGGATTATCTCCTCCAGTATTAATCAAGGAATAACGTGCTTCTATCGCGGTCCTAGGTTGCGATTGATCAAATATGGGTGATATCGTAATATGGTAGGTATATTCGTCGTCCTCATTTAAGTAATTATAATAACCATCTTTGATATCAATGGTAACAGGTCCCTGTTTTCCAGTCCAGAATATACCTGTAGTTTCATTGAAATTATCTTCAAAAACTAAAGTTTCCTCGAAGGAGGCTGTGCCATCCTTGCTGCAAGAATTAAAAAGCAGAACTAATATCGAAGCAAATAGTAAGGTTAACTTTTTCATAATTATATTATTTTCTACATCAAAGTTCCCCAGTTATCAATTTGATTACAATACTCCATAGGGAGTATTTTTAACCGTGGGTAGGTTTCAATAGCAAATTTTGATTAATATTATACTATGTATTCTATTAGACTGGTTATCCTTTTTCTTCTCGCATTAAGCTTATCCTATGCCTCTTCGCAGGATAATAGATATTTTGGTCTAGAGCAAAAACTACAAAGGACAAATTCTAATACTGAAAAATCTAAGCTATATTTTTTAACGGCTGATACAATTGCTTTTGCTGATAGTTTAAAGGCAATTAAAATGATCAGAGAGGGTATTCAGCTTAGTAAAAATAACCCGATGGATGTAGGGATGGGTTATTTTTATTTGGGAAGAAGATACCTGGATTATTCCCTGCCAAAAGCAACTTCTGTTCTGGATTCTGCAATTGAAATTCTGAATACAATTAAAACAAAAGAAGCCTACCTATATTTAAGCAGAGCATGGGCAAATAAGGCTTTATTGGCTCAAATGGCAGAGGATAATCAAACTTTTGTAAGACTTTATTTGGAAAAAGTGATCCCATTTGCTGGATTAGCAGATGATAGCCTTCGGATGGCAGATGGATATAGCAATATTGCCATACCATTTCTAAATCATGAAAATTTTGATAGAGCGACCTTTTATCTCCAAAAGTCAATAGACATCTTTAAACGTTTGGCACCCAACGATCCTCGAGCTATTGATGTCTATGCCCACCTAGCCAAAGTTTATCTTCTTCAAAAAAAACCAATTGATGCTGAAAAATATATCCTGGCGGGGAATTCACTTCTCAAAAAAAATCAAGAATCAATATATGGACCTAACTTCTATTCCATGGAGGCTATGTATTATATAATGATCAGGAAATGGAATCAAGCCGAAAATAGCATAAAAGCTGGTTTAGAAATTGCTGAAAAGCTCAATAGTAGATTTGAAATAAAGTTATTGTACTATCAACGATCTGAGTTGTTAATGGCTCAAAACAAATGGTCCGAAGCCAAGGATGTACTGCTCATGCTGCTAGACAAAGGACATGTTGAGTTCGATACGGACAAGAAAAAATTATTTGCTGCATTAAGTTTTCTTGAAGTTCAGATGGGGAATTATAAAGAAGCATATGAATGGTCAACCAAGCAACTCGATGCTTCCGAGAAGATATATCAGAGAGAAACTAAAACTAAAATTGCCGATCTGGAAGCAAAGTATAATTTCGTTCAAAAGGAAAAAGAATTGATAATTGAACGAGAAAAGGCAAAAAAACAACAAACCCTCATTTGGGTAATTGTTCTTTCTTTGTTAATATCCTTGATACTATTCTATTATTGGTGGAGAAATCGTAAGATTAAAAGTGAAAGAGAGGTGAAGAACTTGAAACAGCAGCAGCAAATTGAATTAGGAAAAGCCTTATTGGAAGGGGAGGAGAATGAGCGAAAAAGATTGGCAAGGGACCTCCATGATGGACTAGGAGGAATGCTCGCGGGAATCAAGCTGAACCTTTCACATATGGTCAATGATAAGCATGATCTTCATCAGATCGACCTTCAACAAACCATTGATAGATTGGGGAAATCAGTACATGAATTACGTAGAATTTCCCGCAATATGATGCCTGAATCCCTTCTCCAATCAGGATTAGAGGTAGCCCTGCGAGATCTTTGTGAAGATACAATGGTACCTGGCACCCAGATTTCATCCTCTTTTTTTGACCTCCATGAGCGTCTAGCGCCGCAGGTAAAGGTTATGATCTATAGAATAATCCAAGAACTATTGACAAATGCAATAAAACATGCTCATGCATCTAAAATTATCGTGCAATGCAGCCAAGCTGATGAGTATTTTTTTATCACCATTGAAGATAATGGTAAAGGATTTGATCTAGACCAAAAGAAACGTACAAGCCAAGGCTTAGGCAATATTCAAAACAGGGTGGATATATTGAAAGGAAAATTAGATATAGATTCTTCAAAAGAAGGGACTGTAATCAACATAGAGCTTTATGTCGGATAATAAAATAAAACGGAAAGTTGTCATTGTAGATGACCATCCCTTGGTAATTGAAGGATTTAAGAATGTACTGAAGGATCATTTAGATTTTCAAATAGTCGGACAATTTCGAAAGGCTGAAGATTTCCAGCATTTTATGACAACCGAAGTTGTTGATATCATTCTTTTGGATATCACCCTTCCAGATGGAAATGGAATACATATTTGCAGGGAAGTTAAACAGGCAAATCTAGAAATCATTGTTTTGGGAATTAGTAATTTGAGCGAAAGAAGTATTGTGAAGCAGATGCTTCATAATGGAGCTAACGGATATTTATTAAAGACGGCTGATTCAAATGATATTTTAAGCTGTTTGCAGGGAGCAATTGATGGTGAAATTGTCCTGAGCCAAGAAATAAAGGAATTGTTTGATATGGCAGACCTGCGTAAACCTGAAGATTTTCCAGAACTTACAAAACGTGAAAAACAGATCCTACAATTATTAGCCGAAGGGAAAAAATCACTTGAAATAGCGGAAAGCTTATTTATAAGCCCGCTGACAGTGAAAACTCATCGTGCAACTCTTCTTCAGAAATTCCAGACTGGTAGCCTCGTAATCCTAATCAATAAAGCGAAGGAATATGGTTTGTTGTAGTTTCCCAAACTACCCTTTTTATCCATCATAAAAGCTTCAACTGTTTGAAAAATAATGTTCTATTACTTTTTTAAAATATATTTAATGGATGCTTCCAAGACTTCATCTTTACCTTTCCTGAGCCCCTTAATGGTAGGTTTAATTTCATAATCAGGAATAATTCCAATCCTCTGAGTCTCGGCGCCATCCGGATAATAGACCCCAATGCCTGATATTTTGGAACTTATATTTCCAGGCAATACGAATTCACTCACATTGCCATCTGCTCCTGCAGTTTGTGATCCAAATACTTTTGAATTTGGAGCAGTTCGAAAAGCCATGGTCTGAAATTCTCCATTGCTCTGAGTATTTTGATTAATAAGTATTGCAATTTTTCCTGGGTAGAAATAATCAGAATTTGGGAGAATAAATACTGGTTTTGTAAGAAAAAAATCTCCTAAACTATTATAATTCGTCATAGAAAAACTTACAAAATCTGACTTTTCTTTAATAAAATATGATGTCAAATAATAAAACAAAGAACCTTCTTTTGGATATTCTCTTGCATCGATTACAATCCCTTTTGATCCAATAAGTTTTTGTTCATTTTCCTTAAGATTTTCAAGTGTTGTAGAACCCAAATTTATATAAGCGATCCCATCTTGCAAATACTTAATAGGCAATGTGTCAATTTTCCCACGGTAATCTTTTATCATTATTGTGGTTACACTAAGCTTTATTTTCTTTCCATTTCTATCTATTTCTAAAGTGTCTATTTTATTTTTTGACCTCCATAACATAGTGGCTAATTCACGTTCTTTAACGGCTTCGTTGGGAGAAGGTACCAGCTGATAAATTGAATCTTGGATTTCTTGAATACTTTTACCATTCTTACTTAAAAGAATATCACCTCTCCGTAAATTTGTTCCTGCAGGATCCATGGAATATGTGATAATAGGTTTGTTTTCAGCAAACATAAATTGGGCTGGTAAACAATTCTGCCCCAATTCTTGGAATAACCCAATAGTATAACCATTAATTCTTGTATGAGCATCTTTGATTTCCGATAACATTGAAGCAATGGTCTTTTCATATTGAAGACGATTAGTTGATTTAATCATCTTAGGAATATAATTCCTTAATACCTCGTTCCAATCCATATCCGTAAGATTCCTATATGGCGAAAAATATTGAACTATATTCCAATAACGAAATAAGGATAGTAATCTAAAACCTAAGTCGGGATCCAATAAGTCTGCATATGGATATTCATTTTTAATTATTACATTCTTTGAAGTTTCACCTAAGCTATAATAATAGTGTTCAGTAAAATTGGAATACCTCAATGCCATTAACCTGTTTCTTATTTCAGAGGAGAAATTAAGGTCATTAATCCATTTATAATTTCCTTGAAGCTTTATTGTCTCAGATATTTTTGGTCTTTCAACTGGATTTACTTTTCCAAGAGAATCCAATAATTTAAGATAAAATTGTTCGAGTTCATTTTTATCTTTTGCTGAAACAACTATATTGATAGCTTTAAATAATTCTGCATCCCATTCATTGTTTCCAGTTGAAAGTTTCGGATGTCTATATTTCAATAAACCCCATATCTTCCCAAGGTCAGAAAGTCTTTCAATGGTTTCAGCATTAGCAACTATGTCCTTAACACCTGAATTTATTGAATTACTAAAGTCAATTTTATAGTTTGTAAACATTTCAGTGGAAAGTTGTTTTCCATCCACAAGAATCTTGAATTCATCAACCCAAACAGACCCTTCACCATTTAACCAGATGCCGATAAAGATATCTGAAGTTTTTTCGGGTGATAATTTCGCCTTGATTTTATATTCTTTCCAATCAGTTGTGCCCGTAATTTGAGGTTCGTAACTATTGTTGAAATAAATTTTAGGGGAGATTTCCAATGAGTAATAAACTCGAGATGCTGGATTAACATTCTTTAACTTAATCATCGCTGATATTTCGATACAATCACCCAAAATGTTTTTTGGCAAGCGTTGCCTAACGCCAGCAAACCCACGACTTGGTTGTAAGTTTTTTATTAATAAGGAGTTATTTCCGTTGATTTTATTATCAGAATCAGGTATAATTTCATAATTCGCAGATTGTCCAAAAATGTACCAAGGCTTCAAATTCTCTGATTCAAAGGAGAGATTAAGATCTTGTGACTTTAATTTTGCAAAAGAAAAAATGCCTATCAACAGCAAAAGACTGGAGATTATCCTTTTATTCATCTGGGTCATTATTGGTTATTAACAAAATAATTAAAAT
>JBEBTR010000021.1:0-30117 GCA_040393725.1 Sphingobacterium endophyticum
ATTTATGCAACTTTATTATTACTTTTTTAAAAAATAATTGATTTGTGTGTTGAAAAACAATAAAAACTCTAAAATAACGCTTTAAGGAATCTAAATAAATATGAAGAATTGAAAAGTATAATTATCATTTGCAAGATTCTAAAATACTTCATTAAATATGGAGGGTCATTTCAAAATTTCAGAAATTATTCCGATTTTAAAGCAACCACAAAATTAGCAGTTAAAAAAGACGGGAGCTGGTTAGATAGTTTGGTTTATCGCAGGAGGGCTATCAGGAGCTGTTGCCTCGTGTTAAAACAAAATCAATATGAAAAATTTTAAAATTGCACTATTATTAAATTTATTTTTAGCATTCTCTAGTCTTTTTACATTTTTCAATGTAATACACGATAAACCGTGGAAAATAATATGTTCAATTATTGCTTTTATCGTCTTTACATCATTTGTAATTCTAGTTTTAATGCAGCAAAAAAAACTTAATAATAATTAATAGAAAATTGTGTGTGAATATCATCTAACAAAATAGAAAGCAGGAAAAATAAAATTCCTGCTTTCTATTTTTAATCAATTAACTCCAATATTTAGAGATTTCTCTATTTTAAATCTTTCAGAATTTCCTGTACCGCTCTTTCCAGCTGCGGATCCTTGTCGGCTACGCGATCGGCAACTGTATTTTTCACAGCAATATCAGGAGCCACTCCTGTTAATTCCAAATCTTTTCCATCGAGCGTATAACAGCCCCAAGATGGTAGGCGATAGAATGAACCATCCACCAATCCTTTTCCGGAGGTAAAAATAATCCAACGATAGGTTTCAGTACCTATGATCTTTCCTAGTTTGAGGGCTTTAAATCCAGCTGCCGTCATTTCGGCATCACTTAGGGACTGTTCATTAATTAAAAGAACAATCGGCTTTCCTGCAGGAGCAAAATTACTTTGTGGAGATAGTTGTCCACCCCTGTATTGCCATTTCAAATACGGTCTTTGCGATAAGAAGCGTAATACTTCATCATGTACATTTCCACCTGTATTATACCGAAGATCAAGAATTACCGCATCCTTGTTGTTTTCCTGTTCGGCCATATCGATCAAAAAAGACTGCAGCTCATCCCCACCCATATTCTTCATGTGTGAATAGGCAATGCGGTTGTTGCTCAATTTATTGACTTTGGACTTATTTCCTTTAATCCATTCATCATATAACAAATCTTTAAAAGCAGCATTGCTTTGAGGTCTTATATTGATAATTTCATCCTTTCCGCCACGGCTAACGGTGAGTTGAATTTCATTAGCTAGGGATGGCCAGGTAAAATAGGAATCACGGTCCAGATTTTTATCGATTTTATTTCCATTCACAGCGACCAAAACATCGCCTACCTTCAGGTTGACGTCTTTTCTTGAAGCTGGTCCGTTCGTAACGATCTGCGCAATTTTATATGGATCCTTATCATCATAAACAACACCCAATTCATTGGTTACAAAGTTATATTGCTTACGTTCATCCGTTCCAAAAGTGCTAAAGCCCATGTGGGAGGAATTCAATTCGCCAAGCATATCGTTCAACAGGATCCGGAGGTCCATTCTATTATTGATTCCAGACAGGTAATTTCCATATTTCTTTTTCATTCCTTCCCAATCCACACCGTGGAACTTTTCATCGTAATAGTTCTCTTCCACATTTGCCCAGGTTTCATAGAACATCTGCTTAAATTCTTTATCCAGATCACGCGTAAATTTGAAGTTCGCATCAATGCCATCCAATTTATTTTGATCTAGGTTATATTTTTGAATGTTTCCATTGACCAAAGCAAAAAACTTAGCATCCACCTCCATCAACCCGGACATTCCCCCATCAAATACCTTGTCGGTCTTAGAATTTGTAAATGGTTCAAAGGTAATTCTATAGGTTGCCCATTTCCCTTCATGGTTTGACATATAAAACAGATAAGTTTTCTCACCTTTTGCAAATACCTGTGGATTATATTGTGTTCCTGCATTAGGGCTGACTTGTGTGATCCGGTCCGAAAGGCCTTGTACATCAATAGTTACCAGCAATTTCTTTTTATCATCTTTCTCAGCTGGTTTTTCTTTTTTGTCTTTATCTTTTACGTCCTTATTGTCTTTGGTAGCTGTAGAATCTTTTTTCTCTTTATCCTTTTCGGGATCTTTAAACAATTCGTCGAACTTAGAAATTCTGTATGGCTCATCAAAGTTTTCCAAGGCCATGCGATATAGGCTTGCATTTTCCATGCCGGTTGGATAGGAAGGCTTCGTTCGATTGCTGGAGAAAAAGATATACTTACCATCAGGGGACCAAACCGGTGTTGCCTCGGTAACTCCTGTATTGGTTAAGTTGATTGCTTTTTTATCAGCGATATGATAGACAAAAATATCCTGCTCGAAATTTCGTATTGCCGTAAAAAGCACATACTTTCCATCAGGGGAAAAAGAAGGCGAAGAATTTTGGAAAGCCCAAAGTTCATCCTTTACAATCGTTTCGCTCTTTAAACTGCTGAGATCTAACAGCCTTACTTCATCCCTACCACTTAAGTAAACGGCTTTGCTAAGTTCCTTATTGAATGTAATATCGCGATTATTACGTTTGTCTTGAGTGAGTTGCTTTGCTTCACCTTTACCGTCAGCAGATCGGGAATACCAATTTAAATAACCGTCTAATGTTTGATTGTACACGATGGTCCTGTTGTCCTTTAACCATTTTACTTCCGTAATTCTTTCCCCTTGGCTAGGCATTTGGCGAATGAACTTACCATCAATATCACTTACGAAAAGCTCACCTCTGGAAATGAAAGCCATTTTTTTAGCATCCGGTGAAATATCGAAATTGCTAATCGTTCCTTTTACGTCAAATTCTTTAGATTTTCCAAGGATTTGATTGCGACTTAGGTTAATTGTGGGTTGAGTAGTTTTCTTAGTGGCGACATCGTAGACAAAAAGTTGATATCCCTTTTCAAATACAACAGCTGTTCCATTCGCGGCCACTTGAGGATTGCGAATCGACTCATTGAACTGCGTTAAAGCAGTCTTATTTCCATTATTGATGCTATAAAGATTATATTCATCATTAGCTTCGTCAGAAGCAAAGTATATGGTTCCGTTCTTATCTACAGTCGGCCAAAGATCTTTCCCTTCATAAGTCGTATAATCTTTATAAACTTTTGTTTTAGGATTATATCCTTTAATATCGGGATTAAAGGCCCCTTTATATCTTTTCCTATTTGCGGCAGAATAACTCTCCCAAGAATCGGTGTACAACAATTCACCGGCAGGAGTTTCAACCATATTGTGAATATAGTTAAAGAAATGAGGGAAAATACGTTCTGCAGTTCCGCCATCTTTACTTACTTTATAACTGGAAAGTCGATTAGCACGTCCAGAAGTAAAATAGATTTGTTTGCTATCCCAGCTCCAGGAGTCTACTTCGTCCGTTGATTCATGGAAAGTAATCTGTTTTATATTTCCACCGGTCATTGGCATAACGTACACATCCATATTTCCATTTTGGTTGGAGGAGAAAGCTATCCATTGTCCATCCGGAGAAATTCGGGGCATAATTTCATTTCCTTCCATCGCTGTCAAGCGTAAAGCGGGTCCTCCAGCGGTCGGCACTTTCCATAAATCGCCCTCATAGCTAAAGACAACGGTCTGTGCATCTGGGCTAATTGTAGGATTAGATAAAAAAGTAGGCTGAACCTGAGCCATTAATGACAAGGAACCTGCCAGCATTAATGCAAGGGTTAATAATGATTTGTTCATAAATAAAGGTCAATATTAAATTGATACATAACAAATGTAGCATTCAGATTTATTATAAAACAATGATTTTGGTAATTAATTGAGTACATAAATGCAGGTTAAACATATTTTAACTCTTTTAAAGAAAATAAAATTCTGTTTTATAACATTAAGATTAATAAATAGTTATAAGTGTGTATTTTTTACACTTATCTTATTATGAAATGCTAAAATTGTTCTACATTTGCATCAAATCCGATCAAGAATGACATCATTAGGTGAGGCAAGCAGCAGTGTCTCTCAATCCGTGAAAAGCAGAATCCGAGTAGCTGTAACATTATTTTATTTTGGGCAGGGGTTAGCCTTTGCGAGTTGGGCAAGCCGTATTCCAACGATTAAGAACGCTTTAGAGCTATCAGAGGCGCAATTGGGAACGATCTTATTGATGTTACCTATTGGCCAATTGGTTACTATGCCTATCTCAGCAGCATTGGTAAATCGTTATGGAAGCCATAAGGTGTTGTCATGGGCTGCATTTTTCTATGCTTTGGTTTTACTATTAATTGGTTTTTCGGGAAATGCCTGGATGTTGGGAGCATCGTTATTTCTATTTGGTGTTACGGGTAACTTATGTAATATTTCCGTCAATACGCAGGGCGTTTTAGCCGAGGAGCTTTATGGCAGATCCATTATGTCCTCCTTCCATGGTGCATGGTCCTTAGCAGGATTCACAGGAGCATTAATAGGCTTGTTAACATTAAATTTCAACATCAACACCATTGGCCATTTCGTGGGTATCATTGTATTGTTGGTAATCAATATTCTGTTGAATAAAAACTATCTAGTTCCTGAAGAAGGCAGCAAAAAAGAAACCAAGGAAAAGAGCAAGTTCAAACCCGATTCCTTGATCGTTCAGCTGGGAATTATTGGCTTTTTCAGTATGGCGACAGAAGGTGCTATGTTTGACTGGAGCGGAGTTTATTTCAGTGATGTTGTAAAAGCACCGGAGAAACTGGTTATCCTGGGCTATGCATCTTTTATGATCATGATGGCATTGGGTCGCTTTATCGGGGATGCTGTTATTTCCCGCTTTGGAAGGCAAAGGACCTTACAGGTAAGTGGAATTCTGATGTTTGTAGGCATGCTTGCATCGGTAATTTTCCCTAATTTATGGGTTTGTACCTTTGCTTTTATGCTCGTTGGATTAGGGGTTGCATGCAACGTACCGACAGTATATAGTGTTACTGGAAAGCACAAGACCATCCCAGCAGGTGTTGCATTGGCGATGGTCTCGAGTATTTCTTATCTTGGATTTCTGATGGGTCCTCCTTTAATCGGATATATTGCTGAATTATTCAGTTTGCGTTATTCCTTTGCAATCTTTTCCTTATTTGGCTTTTTGATGTTTATCATGACCAGTCGGTTAAGCGTCTTCCGAGAAAAGTAGGATTTTAAGGCTTGACAGCTTTTAGCTTGTTTAGTTCTTTTTGAGAGATTTTCAAAATTGTCCCATGCCTGATTCCTTTGGGGAACTCCAACTGATCAGTGATGTCCGTCCAGGTTTTAAGATCTTTGGATTTAATGAGGCCAAAATGATTGTCAATGTACCGATCGAAATAAACGTACCATTCATCATTCATTTTTATCATAGTTGGTCCTTCGGCCCAATAGTCACCGGTAATCTTTTCACTAGCTTCGGAATAGGGCCCTTCTAAATGGTCGGCAAAAGCTAATTTCAGATTCTTTTCAGCGGGTTCTCTGGTTTCATCCTTGATTACCATCATCCATTTATCATCATTTTTTTGGATGGTAGCGTCAATGCAATTAAATCCGGGTTCGTAGAGGAGCATTGTTTCGGTAAAGGTTTTGAAATCCTTGGTTAAGGTGTAATACATGCGGTGGTTATAGCCATTATCGGCTTCCACTTGCGTTTCCGGGAATTCTCCGGTAATTGTGGTCGCCCAATAGATCATGTATTGTTTAGTAACCGGATCATAGGTTATCTCAGGTGCCCAGGTATTTCTAGCATTTTCTTCATGTTCCATTACCGGGATGTATAGCTGTTCCGACCAATTGATAAGGTCTTTGGAAGAAGCATAGCCAATTCCCTTTTGCGTCCAGCTGACTGTCCAGACCATATGAAACAATCCATCTGGACCTTTAATGATACAGGGATCGCGCATCAGTTTGTCCGGACTTAGCTTTGGGCTCAGGAAGGATTGGTCATTTTTTAAAGGCGCCCATTTTAATCCATCCTCACTATAGGCTAAATGAAGTCCATCTTCACCGTTTCCTCTAAAATAGGAGAATATATAGGCAGAATCCTGCTTTTGGCCATGGGAGGAAAAAGCAAAGCAGATTAATACGATAATAGAAAAAAGTTTATTAAGCATGGTTTAGGTTTTGTTGATTTAACCAAATATAATCAAGATTACCTAATTTTTATAGGTTCTAAACCACAAAAAGTAAACCCCGATTGTCAGACAATCGGGGTTAAAAAAATTATGATCACAAAAAATTATTTTGTTCCGCTGTAAGGATTCTGATCTGATTCTGATAGAGCATCATTGTTAACAATTTCCAGCTGAGGAATTTGGCACAATAATCTATAGTCATTTGAAGGGAAAGTTCCAGTTGGATTTGCAGAGTTAGCAACATATCCATTCAGGTAAGATACCCCCCATGTATAATGCCCTTCTTTATAAGAAGCGGTTTCTTGATACCTAATTAAAGGTTTCTGCAATCTTAGCAAGTCATATAGGCCCGTTACACCTTCACATAGAAGTTCTTTTCTTCTCTCGACATAGATAGCTTCAAGCAAATTTGTACCCGCTGCCGCCGTTGTTAGATTTTTAACACCTCTCGCTTTTTGAAGTTTTGTTAAATGTGCCAATCCCTGTCCGTTGTTCAATTGGGCAGATGCTTCCGCCATAATTAACAACATTTCAGAACTTCTCATTAAAGAGATTTCAGGACGTGTATTACTTTGTTTAGCACCATTTCCATCTCCATAATGCTTGTACTTATCATATGCCCATTTCGTAGACCACTCTGCACTTGCATTGTTTGTTCTTTTCCAGAATTGGTATCTATCTTCAGTTTTCTCGAATAGTTGTTCATATTTACCGTCTGCAAAGAAATCTAAGAAGGCATAGATTGGACCATCCGTAAAACCTTCGCCATAACTAGCATCTTGATTGTACCAGAAGTTGAACTGAGTACCACCACCTAAGTTATTTTGATCTGTAAATTTAACTGCCCAAACAACTTCAGGGTAGTTCTTGCTAATTACATCGTCAAAACCTCCTCGGTATTGTTCTTTTGTCATTAATGTAGGGTACTTATTGTAAAGCGCAGAAGATTCAGCTAGTGCTTTTGACCAATCATTCATAACTAAATAAACGCGCGCTAATTGCCCAGTAACGACATCTTGATTAATGAACCATTTACCTTCACGATCGAATGCATTTAACAAAGACTTAGCCTCTGTCAAATCCTTCACGATTTGGTCGTAAGTAGCCTGTACAGTCGCACGAGGAAGGTTTTGATCTTCAGTAGATGACAGCCTCAAAATTACCCCAGGTTTTTGTTTGGCAATGGCATAGGTTTGCTGGTAGTTTTGGATCAGGTGGAAATAACAGATTCCACGGATGGCTTTTGCTTGACCCAAGATAGCGTCTTTTGTTGCTTGGTCACCTTGTGCAGTCTCCACATTGTCAATCACGATATTCACCTGGTTGATGATTTTATACATCATAGACCAAATTGCATCGGACAAACCGTTTGCTTGCGTTTTCAATGGCTCATAGCGATAGGCCGTCAATTGGTTACCACCCATATTTGTATGACAAAGCACATCTGATCCACCTAAATCTACATACATTTGAAGCCCCGGAAGCCCTGCATAAACACGGTCTGCCCCTTGACTATTGAAATATAATTGTTTGTATGCAGACGTCAGGATCATTTGTAATCCAGAAGTGTTGGAGAGTGCAACTTCATCCGAAGTGTCAACTGAAGAACTAGTCTCCAAAAAGTCACTACAACCGCTATTTAATCCTAGAGCTGCGGCAAGCGCTAATATTTGAATTTTCTTAAATACTTTTTTCATGACTCGAATTAAAATGAGATTTGTAAACCACCTGTATAAACTCTTCTAGAACCTTGGATACCGTTATCAGTATCTGCATTACCATTGTAATTGTTACCAGATAGACCCGTTTCAGGATCCGAATATCTATTTTTCGCGGAGCCGAAGGTCATCAAGTTGTCTCCAGAAACAAAGATTCTAACATTGGATAATGACATTCTCTCCAATAACGATTTTGGAAGGTTATATCCTAAAGTCACGTTTCTCAATCTCAAGTAATCATTTTTGAATACATAGAAATCAGAAGCTTTTCTTGTGCTTGAATAATCGTCGTTGGACCATTTAGGCAATAATGCATTGTCACCAGGTTTTCTCCATCTGTCTTCCACTAAGTCTTGGATTACACCAACACCTCCACGCAATGCAGTACGTTCAATATACCCATAGTCATACATATGACCACCGATTGAATAGTAAAGCATGAACGATAGGTCTAAACCTTTATAGCTGAAGCTATTTGTCAAAGCACCGAACGCTTTTGGAAGCGCAGAACCCACATATTGATAATCATCAGTTGTTACTAAACTATAGTCTTCAGTAATATCCCAATTATTATTATCTCCCTTAATGTAGTACTGCATGTTACCTGTTTCGGGATTTACACCAGCATTTTTAACCATATAGAATTCAAAAAGTGATTTACCTTCTTCAACCTTATATCCAGCTGTTCTGTTTTCGTAAGTAAATGCTCCTGTAGGCAAGTAAGTGATTTCGTTTTTCAATGTTGAAATATTGAAATCTGCTTTCCAGTTAAAGTTTTCTTTACGAATTACATCTGCAGAAAGGGTAAATTCAATTCCTCTATTCGTCAAGTTACCAAGGTTGGTATTTTGACCAATTGCGGAACCTACTTGAGCCGATAATGGAAAATCCTTATAGAACAATAAGTCTAACGCATTACGATGGTAATATTCGATTGTACCATTGATTCTATTGAATAGACCAAAGTCTAGGCCGATATTATATTGTTGATTTTTTTCCCATATTAAATCTGGCGTGGCAACGGCAGATGGTCTTAAACCAGCAACGGTATACAGGTCATCGGAAGAATATACACCTTGGTAAGCATAAAGAATCTCTCCACCAGAAATACCCGCAGAATTACGCATAATCAATTTATCATTACCAGTTGTACCATAACTAGCACGTAATGATAAGTTGTTTAACCAGGTAGCATCTTTCAAGAAATCCTCTTGGCTGATTCTCCAAGACAAACCTCCTGAGAAAAAGTTACCCCAACGATTATCCGGGCTGAACCTAGAAGAACCATCACGACGAACAGATCCAGACAAGAAATACTTGTTATTATAATTATAGTCGATTTTACCTAAATAGGATAAGAGGGCATAACGGTCTCTCAAAGAGCTGTTGCTCCAGTTTCTAGTTGTAGAACCTAACTCAAATTGGCCCATTTGCATAATACCTTCACCATAGGCCGTATCATAATAATAGTTTTTAGAGTATGATTCCTGACCTGCTAATGCTGAGAAATTATGCAATCCAAAGCTTTGTTCCCAACTTAAGATATTATTGAAAGTAACAGACTTCGTATCAGAATTGGATCTTGTCGCATTACCTCCATTCGTGATAACTGTAATACCATAAGGTGCTTGTTGTGAAGCATCATGGATTGCAGAACCATAACCGAAGAATTTATAAATATTGTTATCAATACCCAAAGAGGTTTTGAACTTCAAATTGAATGGAAGTGTGAAATCCGCAAAGAATCTTGAGGAAATCATATTTCTCATGTTATTATTGAAGGATTCATCATTAGGATTGTCCCAATAATCACCTCCATTGTTTAATACTTGAATTCCAAAGAAGTTGTTGGTATAAGAACCATAATCGAACATTCTTTCACCAGTTTTTTGAGAGTAAACCCAATCCGTATTATCCACATTTCTCAACCAAGGCGATTGTAAAGTATTGGTAAATACCAATGCTCTTGATGCACCGGATAAGTTCTGTTTGGAACCAGAATAGGATAAGTTACCTCCAACTTGTAACCAATCTGTAATTTGAGAAGTTACATTAGCCCTAAAATTATGACGTTTAAAGTATTGGCGGCTAGCATAACCATTATCATCCAGGTATCCAGCAGATAGGAAATAGTTTGTTTTTCCTTCATTTGCTGTACCGCTTAAATCAACGGTATAATCCTGTCTTAATTTTCTGGAGAAAACAGCACCATAGAAATCGTAGTCGCTTTCATTCCAGACCATTTTCAGGTTTGGATTTACGAAAGGGTTACCTTTACCATCATGCAATACATAATTCTCATTAATGTTCTGGAATGGAGAAACATATGAATTTTGACCATCCGTAGTTTTTACTGCCTTCAATAATTTACCTAAAAGGTTTGTTGAAGCCCAGTCTCCAGCTGCTTGTTCGCTAAGGCCATACTTATAGAATTGGTCATTATACATTCCTTCCCAAGTATTCAGCAATTGCTCATAAGGATTTGCCTTTGTAGGGTTTACCACGGCATTATCCGCTGTTCCCCAAGTCGATCTAAAATTGATTTGAGGCTTGCTAGATTTTCCTTTTTTAGTTGTAATTACGACAACACCATTTGCTGCACGGGAACCATAAAGAGAAGACGCTGCTGCATCTTTCAATACCGTAATTGACTCAATATCGTTTTGAGCGATTGAGTTTAATTGTCCATCGAAAGGCATTCCATCGACAACATAAAGTGGATTGGAAGATCCTGACATAGAGGAAATACCACGGATTTGGATACGCGTATCACCACCGGGATTACCTTCGTTGTTTGTTACATTCACTCCGGCACTAGCACCTTGCAGAGCTTCCGCAAAACCAGACCCTGAGATTTTTTCAATCTGTTCCGATTTCACAACTGATGCAGAACCAGTAAAAGTTGACTTTTTAGTTGTTCCATAAGCAACTACGACCACCTCATCTAGGTCGGCCATTGTTGATTCTAGGCTAATGTTTAGGTTTGTTTGATTGTTGATGACTACCTCTTGTGTTTTGTAGCCAATGAAGCTAATTACCAAGGTAGATCCACTTTTAACGTCTGATAAGCTAAAATGACCGTTAGCGTCAGAAAAAGTAGAAATCCCTGTTCCTTTCACCGTGATCGAAGCACCAGCAACCGGCCCGTTATCATCACGGATAGTCCCCTCAAGTTTAGACTGTAACCAAAGACTGTGCACATTATTTGCAGAGGCAAATGATGAACTTGCACTTCCCAAGGTTGCAGCCATAATCAAATACTTGATTAAAGCAGTTTTGTTTGTCATTGAAGTATGTTATTAGGTTGAATTTTTTTATTCGGGTGCAAAACTATCATTTTTTCTGAGTTTTGAACAGAATTTGTCAAATAATGTTAAATTATTGTTAACAAATTGGAAGAAATTAATCTTAATAGCCGCTCAATAGGCAACTATTTGAATAACAGAAGAATAAAAATGGAATAAAAATTAAAATTTGATTGTAAAATTGGATTTATTACAAGTCAATAAAACACAATTAGACGTAATAACATCTATTAATGTAACATTTGAAATTATTTTATTCCTAAACGGCCAGTTCAATGTTCACAATCGTACCTTCACCAGGCATTACATCATAATCTAAGGTCCCTCTCATAAGATTTACCCGATTTTGAATATTACCTAATCCCATACCATTTGATTTCTGAGCCAACTTGAGATCAAATCCTCTGCCATTATCTTCAACGGTTATAAGAATTTGATTTTCATTTTGCAGGCACTGTACCAAAATATGATCGGCATCGGCATGTTTAAGAGCATTTCCAAGGAGCTCTTGAATAATGCGATAAATATTAACTTGATAATGTTGATTTAATCTTTGATCCAAACCGTCTGTTTGGAGTTCTATTCTGGTTTTATGGTTTGAAAGGGCGGTGCACAAGTCTTTAAGAGCAACAGCCAACCCGTTGCGGAGCAAATTCGTAGGCATCATATTATGAGCAATTCTTCGAAGTTCAACAATAGATCGATCGAGTTGTTCAACCGAGTTATCGATATCTAGACTTTCCATTTGAGCCTGAACCCGAGATAACTTCATCTTAATGCCCGATAAGGCACCTCCAAGACCGTCATGCAAATCCTGAGCAATACGCTGTCTTTCTCTATCCTCTCCTTCCAGGAAAGCCTTAGTCACCTGGAGTTCCTGTTGCTGTTCCATTTCCTTGAACTTAAAGGCATTGGCGCGCTTTTGATTTTTAAGGATATTATTCAGATAAAGGATAGCTAATAAAAAAACTGCGGCTCCTACAGCTAAAAGCCAAACCCAAAGCTTTTGGTTCTTTTGAACCAATTCAGCAGCTTTATTTTCCGCTTGTAATTGATTTATTTTCTGTTCTTTTTCTGCAGTCTGATATTTGGTTTCCATATCCAACATATCCTTTTTATAGCCTGCAGCATGTAGACTGTCACTAATAGCAATATATTTTTGAGACCATTCATAAGCAGCCTGCATATTTCCTACATCTGCATAGGCTTCGGCTAATAGGTTTGAATAAGAGTTCCGGTCGGCTGGTAAGAGAATGGTACTTTTAAGCAGGTCCTGCATCACATCTATAGCCTCATTATTCCTTCCCATTAATCTTAGGGTGTGGAACTTTGCGAATTTGGCGCGATTGATATAAAAGTTTTCCTGTATTCCACCTTGAAATACTATGGCTTTATTAAAGCTGTTTATCGCCTTCTCGTAATCACCTATTTTTTCATAATAAACACCTTCAGGAAAATAATAAAATAAGAAAACATTGGATTTCGGATAATCTCTGAGGACAGCATATGCAGCATCTAAATACATTTTACTTTCAGGATAGTCTTCCAGATATATATTATTTTCTGCTAGGATCAGGGTAGTCTCGAGTATACCTTCCAATTTTGTCACTTCGCTTTCGGAAGGAGCATCTTTAAAGAGCTGCAGGGCTTTCTTCAAGTATCCATTAGCTCTTTTCCGTTCCTTTGCATTAATTAAGCTGATAGCAACAAACTTATTGGCATTTCCTTCTGTGAATTTATCTTTAGATTCGATGGCCAATGGAAGAGCATGATTGATATAAGCATCTAGGCCTCCTTTTTCGTTTCCGGATAATTGTTGGATGATACCCCTGATTAACCATATTCCGGATTGCGCTTTTTTTGATTCGAAATGGTTTACGGTTTTTAAAAGGCTATCTCCAAGATTTATCTTTGCCTCAATGGTTGGAAAATCTACTACTCCCAAATCAAGATAACCTTCAAAATATTTTGATGCTCCTTCTAGAAAGTTATTCCCTTTTGCGAGGATCATACCCTGTTGCAATCTTTGTTTTGCCAAATCCATTTTTCCATACTTTTTATAGAAATTAGCAAGGCGAAAAGCAGTCATGGCTTTGATACTATCCGTATTACCTTCATTAAATTTTTGTTCCAATTTCTGGATATAAGCATGGTCTTCACCAAGTTTAACTGCTAATTGAGCGTACCCGTTGATTCCAAAACAAAGGAGACAGCATAGTAGGGTTAGGAATTTCATAAAAGAAAACAGTCGGTTTTAACTTATACATAGTTGTGTGATAACTAAGATATTGAATTAGGACGAAATGTTCAAGGAGGATCAGGTTTTATTAATTTTTGAAAGATTTAAAATTTAAAGAAAACATAGCAACATTCGGATTTTTTATGGTTTAAAAAATTCAGAAATTTAGTTTTAAGAAATTATAGGTTTAAGATGAATGAACTGTCACAAAAAATAGCGGATTTAGATTGGAATATAATTAGAGATTCGATGCATCAAAGAGGTTATGCTGTCATTGAGGAACTATTATCAGCGTCAGAATGTAAAGACATAATCAATCTATATTATCAAGAGGAATTATACAGAAAAACGGTAGTGATGGCACGATATCGATTTGGTTTAGGGGAGTACAAATACTTTAACTATCCGCTTCCATCCTTGATTGAGAATTTGAGGGAGGGGGTCTACCCATACCTTGCACCTATAGCAAATGATTGGTTTAGCACACTGAAGCTCAATAAAATGTTTCCCATGGAACATTCGGAGTTAATAAAGGAATGTAAGGCCAATGGTCAACATGAGGCGACTGTATTAATCCTTCGATATTCTGAAGGTGGGTTCAACACTTTGCATCAAGATTTATATGGAGAGGTTTTTTTCCCGATCCAAATGGTTTTATTTTTAAATAAGCCTGAAGAAGATTATACGGGTGGTGAATTTGTGATAACACAGCAGGTTCCTCGCGCCCAATCCAAGGCGATTGTACAAAAACCCAAGCAAGGAGATGCATTAATATTTACGACGAATTTCAAGCCTGAAAAGGGAAGTAAGGGATATTATAGGGTAAATATGAAACATGGTGTAAGTGAGGTCAAAACTGGAATTAGACATACATTGGGAATTATCTTTCATGATGCTTTAAGTTAAAATGATCAAACATCAAAACATCTCTAAAGCAATCCTAATAATTCATCCTTACTTAAATTATTGAAGAATGAGTTTTCGGTCTGCACCAAATCCTGTGCAAGCTTACTTTTCCTATCTTGGAGCTTCATTATTTTTTCTTCGATACTATTTGAACATATCAATCGAACAGCAACAACATTTTTGTTTTGTCCGATTCTATAGGAACGATCTATAGCTTGATTTTCAGCGGCAGGATTCCACCATGGATCCACTAAATAGACATAATCTGCTGCAGTTAGATTGAGTCCCACACCACCTGCTTTTAAGCTTATCAAAAATACCCGTACTTCTTGGTTATTCTGAAAATTATGCACTTTGTTGCCACGATTTTTTGTTTGACCAGTAAGGTATTCAAAAGGTATGCCCTTGGATTCTAATTCTATTTTGATCAAGTCCAGCATCCCAACGAATTGAGAGAACACCAAAATTTTATGATCCTGAGACTTATTTTCAATTTGTTCAAGTAACACATTTATTTTTACGGCATTATCACCTGAATGACCATCACCAAGCAAAATTGGTGAATTACATATCTGCCTTAGTTTCGTTAATCCAGCAAGGACGTGCATATTGTTATTCTGGATATCATCTTCGTCATTTGCAGCAATAAACTCCCGCAATTGTGCTTCATAAGATTCATATATTTTTCGCTGGGAAGTATCCATTTCACAATAAATAAGCATTTCCGTTTTTTCGGGAAGTTCCTTAGCCACCTGCTTCTTGGTTCTTCGAAGGACAAAAGGCTGAATCTTTTCTTGTAGTTCGACTGCTCTCTTGCTGTATTGGTATTGATCTATTGGTATCGCATAAGTGTCCTTAAAGAATTGCTTACTTCCAAGAAGGCCCGGACATGCAAAAGAAAGTTGACCATAGATATCGAATGTGTTGTTTTCAACAGGAGTCCCCGTTAAAACCATTCTGTTTCTAGCATTTAAAAGTCGAGCTGCTTTATACCGTTCAGAGTTAGGATTTTTTATGGCTTGCGATTCATCCAGGAAGATATAGTTGAACTTAAACTCTTTCAGAAAGCGGATATCTGAAAGCAACATCCCATAAGTAGTTAGAATCACATCGTGGTTTTCAAATCCTTTAGTGTTTTTATTCCTGTCGGAACCATAATGTCTCCAAAGCTTTAAAGATGGTGCAAATTTTTCAATTTCCTCGGACCAATTAAACAACAAAGAAGTAGGTACTACGATCAGATTAGGCTGAGGGCCACGTTTTTCTCTTTGGGAAAGTATAAATGCAATTACTTGAATTGTTTTTCCAAGCCCCATGTCATCTGCTAAACAACCGCCAAAGTTATGGTCATCAAGAAAATTCATCCAGTTCAATCCCTCATGCTGGTAATTACGGAGCTTTGTATTCAATCCTTTAGGCACTTCAATATGAGGAACCTGAAAATCTGCTGCAAACTCTTTTTTTAACAATTCAATTTCATGCTGAACTTCTTTACTCAACAGTTCTTTTCCGAACAATTCCTCCACTTCTGAGAAATTAATTTTTGGAATGGTTATAAAGTCCTGATTCATCTCCCCTATCCTAAAGTATTGCACGATCTTGGCAAGCCATTCATCAGGAATAATACCATGACTACCATCATCTAGGAGGACAAATTTGCTTTTATTACGAATAGATCGGTGAATCTGCTTCAATGATGCATGATGTTCTCCAAAATTCACTTTCAGCTTCGCATTGTACCAATCTATTCCAGAAATAATCTCCACAGTGATTTTTGCCTTATTGGAGTTTATATTGTTTTTATTCAGTTCATTAAAACCTAAAATGGTGATATTGTCGTTTCGCCAATGTTCGAAAGTTTCAATAAACCAATCTGCGTCCAAGAATTTATTTTTATGCAGATAGAAATATTGGGGTTCATTTAATTGTTCCCTAAATTCGGGATGTTTGTCTATAATGGATGAAATAAAGCGCTCTTCAGCATCAAAATTCCTTTTCAATTTGAACACATTTCCATTGAGGTCTTTATCAAAAATCTGTTTCTGAGAATATAAGGGAACTTCAATTTCCCCATAAGCCATTACAGGTGTAATGGAAACATAACTACCTTCCTGTTGTAAATAAATGATCTTAGATAGTGTATAGTCTTTTTCCTTTAACTGTACAGGAGTCGCTGTTTTAATGTAGGTGTAATTAATTTTCAGAATTTGCTCCAAAGGAGCTAGGACGGTTTCCAGAAATTGATCATACTTTGAAGGATGCAACAACATGATTTCATTATTGGACCTGAAATATTTGATAACACGCATTAAATCCGTGTTATCGATCAAATACATTGTTTTTTTGAAGAACAAAAAGTAATCATTTTTTATGATCAGATCATTGAAGGAAATTGATTTGTCATTTACTAGAAGGTCAGCAGTGATCTCATAATAAGGTTCTTTTTTGAATACGTTAAGAATTATTTCAGGTCTTAAAAATTTTAAATTAACAGGGCTGATTGATTTCAGGGTTACATTTTCAGAGATATTTCTGTCATGAAGGAAAACCTCAAGTTTCAGAGGGTTTTTCACGATTAGATTTAACGCGTCGATATCCGACTCTAATTGATCATCCGTAAATTTGTTTTGGAAATTGTATATCGCTGTATAAAACTTAAGCACATTGGGATCATCACTGCTCCAAATTAAAGGTATTGGATCTAGATTATCGATTGGGTTTTTGACCTTTCCTGCCTTTGTTGTTTCCGCTTCCATCAATAGGAAATTCAGCTGGTTATAATATCTATGTTTACTGATCAGTAATATTCTCTTTTTAGCAGATTCCTGATGAACAAGCCTCTTAAATTTGGGTTGTTGCCTAGGGATTAAATCATTCTTTAACTCAGGTTTACCGGCAGGGATTAATCCTTTTATTTTGGGTCCAATAACAAGCGATCTCTCCTGATATTTAATTTCAAAAAAATCGTCTAGGTTTTTTTCATTTTCGAGTCCATAAGGTTTGGCATGCTGTTCAAGGATTGAATGTCTCAGTTTGTCATCAAAGAAGATTCGGAAGTTTTTTTCTTCAATAATACTGTAAATAATCTCCCCTTGATGTTCACACATTTTTTTTGATGTATGGTTACAGGTACAAGATGAAACAATTGAATCTCCTACTTGGCGAACGGCCACGGTGGGATAGGGTTTACTTGGATCTGATTTTGAAAAAACACCTAAATTTAAATTGAGTGTTATGGGGTAAACGTTTTTAAAGTTTCGATTTTCCATAAAACCAGCATGATCTACATGCTTGAGTAATTCAAACAAAGAAAGTTTACTGATATTGGAATGCTGAATTACGTAATCCCCTTGATGCCCCATGCATTGTATTTATTGAGAAGTAAGAATACGAAAATAGATTAATAAAATTTCGTTCTCGGTCAAGATTCTCGGGGCATATGGGATTAAGCTTGAAGAATTATCACTTTCCTTTTCCCAATGCCCTAATTGTACGAAATAATTCAGACTCTCCGTTTCATCAACTACTGGCAATTCATATTGTTTAACTTCTGCCGGACTCAAGAGATCAAAATTAATCGCAAAAAAATCCTGCTCCTGAGCAAATTCATTGGTACTCGTGCCTCTGATGTTGACTAGGAATTTATTTACATTGCTATATTTATCAGTATTTAAATCAAAATAAAAGAATCCAGCTTCTTTAGATCTTTCAGATGTCCATAACTTACCATCAATTTTCATGCTTATATATGGAGCAATCAATTTTTCAGGTTGATCTATATCAGGATTATCCTCTGAATCTTTGCTGCAAGAAACAATAAGAACAAATAAAAGGATAATAATGGGCTGTATTGAAATTCTTTTCATAGAAATTGATGTTTAAACTTTTAAACTTCAGGTTGATAATTTTTAATTTTCACTTCAATAATCGTGCAAATATAATACAGGCCAGTACAGGATGGGAATAAACAATTTATTTCTTTCTTTTAGGTAACCCATATTTATCAACCTCATCCAGGTTAAATCCGTTGCTTATGAAAAGGAATTCCTATTTAAGTTTAATTTTAATACTATTTCTGCTTTTATCATGTCAGAAAAAACAGGAGGTATTTCCATTCAAGCCTAAAGCGAATAGCAGCATCGTCATCCTTGGAAATTCATTTGCGGAACGCATGCAACGGAACAATTACTTTGAGACCTTGCTTCATGGAAGTTTTCCGGAATTAAAGCTTCATGTACGGAACCTTGGTTGGGATGCAGATGAAGTAAATCTAAGGCCCAGACCGTTGAACTTCGGAACTATTCAAGAACATATAAAAGCTCAGCAAGCGGACGTAATCTTTGCTTGCTTCGGAATGAATGAATCATTTAAAGGGCCAGATAGTCTCGAAACTTTTAAAAGGGATCTTAAATCGTTGTTATTGAACCTTCAGCAACTCAAGCCTAATGGAAAAGATATTCCCAAAATTATTTTGGTATCACCTATAGCTCACGAAAAAATTGATGGAGAACTTCCTGACCCTAGAACGCATAACAAGAACCTAGAATTGTACAGCAAAGGCATGTCCAGAATCGCGAAAGAGCTTCAGATTCCTTTTATTGACCTTTATGAATCCACAAAAGAAGAGATGACTCGGTCAAAAAAACCATTAACGACCGATGGAATCCATCTTAATGATGATGGCTATAAATTCGTGAGTGAAATCATGGCAAAGACATTGGATCTCCCATTAAATAATTGGTCGAATGATTCAAAACTTGAACAATTAAGGAAGCTTATCCAAATTAAAAACCAACATTATTTCTACCGTTACAGGTCTCAGAATGGGGAATACATCTATGGCCGCCGACGTGAATGGGCGGGAGGTCAGGCATTGCCTTTGGAATTAACGAAAATAGACCAGATTGTAGAACAATTGGACAGCCTTGTTTGGGAAAGTGCAAAGCCAGGGAAAGAAGTTGATTTAAGGCTAGCTTCAGCCATCATTCAATCCGGAAAGATGAAGGTTGAACAGGAGGACATAGCCGCGACGACAGAAGCAGATTTGGCATTGGCAAAATCTCAATTTGTGTTACCAGAAGGATTTGAGATAAACTTATTTGCATCTGAGAAGGATTTTCCGATGGCAAATCCTGTAGCTGCGCGATTTGACAGTCAAGGAAGGTTATGGGTGGCATCGATGCCTTCATATCCTAATTATACTCCAGGCAATCCTCCGAACGACAAAATCCTAATTTTGGAGGACAGCGACGGGGACGGCAAAGCAGATAAACATACGGTATTTGCAGATAGCCTATATCTGCCTTTAGGGTTCGAATTAGGAGATGGCGGGGTATATGTCACACAGGCCCCAGATTTTGTTTATCTAAAAGATACTGATGGGGATGGCAAGGCGGATTATAGAGAGGTATTGCTGTCGGGTTTTGGTACGGAGGATTCGCATCATACATTAAACACCTATACCTGGGGACCAGACGGTGCGCTATATATGAATATGGGTACTTTTTTACACACCCAAGTGGAAACGGCATATGGACCTAGGAGAGGAGACTATGGAATGGTATGGCGGTATGAACCTCGAACCAGGAAGTTTGACCAGCATATCTCCTATCTCTTTGCTAATCCATGGGGAGATGTGTTTATGCGAGATGGCACCCAGTTGATTGCAGATGTATCTACCGGATTAAATTATTTTGCCCCGCCACTTACAGTGGCAATAGATTACCCCAAAAAGCATTTGGAGATGAAAGACTTCTTAACCTCTGGCTCAAAACCCAAAACCTGTGGTTTGGAGATTATTTCGAGCCGAGCTTTTCCAGATAGCTTACAGGGGAATGTGCTTTTCAATACGTTTATAGGTTTCCAAGGCATTAGACAGCATAAGATTGCGGCCGAAGGAAGTGGAATTGTTGGAACGGAGACTACCCCCCTCCTACAATCTAAAGATCCAAACTTTAGGCCTGTAGATTTACAATTCGGACCAGACGCAGCGTTATATGTTGTTGATTGGTATAATCCTATTATTCAACACGGGGAGCAGAATTTTCGTGATGAGAAACGGGATCATACCAAGGGAAGAATTTGGAGGATTACGCATAAGGATAAACCCATCTTAAAACCTGTCGACCTGACAAAGTTGAGTATTGCCGGGGTTTTAGATCAATTAAAACTACCTGAAGACCGTGCTCGATATAGGGCACGGCGAATGTTGCGCGAATATTCATCAAAAGAGGTATTGCCAGAGGTTGATAAATGGCTAAGGCGGTTAGAAGTATCGGATCCTGAAATTGAACAGCACCGAATGGAAGTGCTTTGGATCTATCAACAATTTAACAAGCCAAATGAGCAGTTGCTTAAAGAACTTTTAAACAGCAAACAACCGGGGGTTCGTGCGGCAGCTACACGGGTTCTTCACTATTGGTCAGATCGAATTCCCAAATTTATGGAGCAGATAATTGAGATGTCGAAAGATGAATCTGAAAAAGTTCGGCTTGAAGCGATCATATCATTAAGTTACCAAAAGGATGAGAAAGCAGTTAATGCACTGTTAGATGCGGCGGAGTTACCTACAGATGATTATATTAACTATGCTTTAAATGAGTCATTCCGTCATTTACGGCCAGTGTGGGTTGGAATGTTCGAGAAGGACAGCAAATATTTAGAGCATGAGCCCGAGAGGGCAAATCGACTGTTGGGTTCTGTAGCCACAAAGCGTGAATCACTTTATATTGGTTTCGTAGCAGAAGATCCAACTGTTGCAAAATATAGTGAGCCAAAGCTTTCGGATTCTGAATATGAACAGATGAAAGGTTCATTAGCTGTTCAGAGATTTATAAAGGATAATAAGGAAATCTTGATTGATGAAAAAACGGCAGAAAAGACTGATCCAGAACCTCATAATCCAAAATCGAAGGATTTAAAACCAACTCACATCATTAAGACTCTTCCTGGGAAAATGGCGTTTAACATAGAGGTCTTTGACGTTAATGCTGGTGAAAAAATCGTATTGGAGTTTGACAATAATGATCAGATGCCACATAATATTGTGTTTACAAAACCAGGGGCACGGGAAAAGGTTGGACAGGCCGCAGATAAAATGTCCATTGAACCGGATGCCTATGAACAGAACTTTGTTCCAAAAATTCCCGAAGTTCTATTTGCAACAGCATTGGTACAGGCCGGACAGAGTTATCAACTGCAGTTTACCGCTCCAAAAGAAAAAGGTGATTATCCGTTCGTATGTACTTTTCCAGGTCATTGGCAAATTATGCATGGCATTATGAAAGTTAGGTAGCTTAGAAGGTTAAATACTTTTCCCGGTATTCTTTTGGGGTTACTCCAATAAATGTTTTGAATTGTTTATTAAAATTAGACAGCGTATTGAATCCTGAATCATAACAAATTTGCGCTATACTCATATTTTCTGAATTTGAAAGCAATTTACATGCGTGACTTATACGCAGTTCTGCAAGAAAATAAGAAAAAGTCTTACTTGTTTTAGCAGTAAAATATCGACTAAAAGATGTAGGGGTCATGCTCAGCAAAGCTGATATTTCCTCAAGTGTAATTTTCTTTCTGAAATGTGTAAATGCATAATTATAAACGATGTTTATACGATTGGTTTCAACTTCTTTCGGTTCTTCCAATATTTCACCATAGTTGAGCAAGCTGTATTCATTACTCTTAGCAAGGACGCCTAAGATCTTCAATAATTGAATGATACTATCCATTCCATGGAGATGTAAAAGCCCGTGCATTAGTTTGATGGTTTCTGCGGCAGTCTCACCATGAATTTCCATTCCACGCCTCACCTTTCCCAAGAGTATTTTTAGCTGATTAAATTCATCCTTTTCAATAAACTTTTCAAGTGCTGAGCCATTGAAATAAATAACCAATCCCATGCTGGATTTATTTGACTTTGGATCAAAATAACAATCCTCGCTGCGCCAAAGATGTGGGATATTAGGCCCAACAAAAGTTAGGTCACCACTATCAAACGCTTTCATGGTATTACCAATAAATTTTGTTCCTGAACCTTCAATCACCAAGAACAGTTGATATTCAAGGTGTGCATGCCAGGTTGTATCAAAGTGTTTGTCATTGAGTTTTCTGATGGCAAAAATTCGTGAAGCCGGGATTCTGGTTTTCTGGACTGCGGGTTTTTTAAAATTTATATCCATAGTCGATTGATTTGGTGCATACCCCTATAAGGTTTAGCAAATATTGGTTATCTAAATTAAATGTTCAAAAGACAATTTTCAAGCAATTTATTAAAAAATGCTTGATTATTTTCCAAAGTTTAAGCTTCAAAGGGACAATTTTGACAAAATACAGTCAGTTTTGGGTTATTCATAGGTATTGAAAAAAGATTACATCTATTAATTTAGGGTCTAAGGATTTCCTTAATCAATTAAAAACAGGTTATGATGAACGACTCAACGTTCCATACCACATCAAAAATATATTATAAACAATATGGGATTACATGTAAAATTGGGCATAAGCACCTGGATATGGACCTCACCATTCCAGACTGAAGAGGCTGCAGCCTTATTTGAAAAGATTGCGGCATTAGGTTACGAAATAGTCGAAATAGCGGTGGAAGATCCAAAATTGATAGACACGCAAAAAATAGCTGCTGAATTAGAGCGTAACGGATTAAGTGCCATTGTTTGTGGAGCGTTTGGTAGTACCCGGGATTTAACCAGCGATGATCCAGAATTGCAAAGAAACTCACTTGAATATATAGAAGAATGTTTAAATATTACTAAACTTTTGGGGGCCAAATTTTTTGCCGGTCCGATGTATTCAGCCGTTGGGAAAGCAAGGATGATTCCAGATGAACAAAGGGAAATAGAATGGAATCGTGCCGTAAAAAACCTGAAGACAGTTTGTGAAATGGCTTCATCTAAAGGTTTAGAAATAGCTTTGGAGCCATTAAATAGGTTTGAATCTGACTTGGTGAATAATGTGGATGATGTACTGCGATTGATTGAACAGATTGATCATCCAGCGGCAAAAATCTGTCTAGATATGTTCCATATGAATATTGAAGAATGGGATCCAGCATTAGCCATTCAAAAAGCAGGAGATAAACTTTTACATCTTCAAGTTTCTGAGAATTACCGGGGAATCCCCGGAACTGGCAATGCAAGCTGGGATAAATATCATCAAGCATTAGCGTCAATCGATTACAAAGGGGCGATTTCAATTGAAAGTTTTACGCCAGCAAATAAAGAGCTGGCAGGAGCCGTATGCATCTGGCGGAAGCTAGCAGAGGACCAGGACACTTTTGCCCGAGAAGGATATTCCTTTTTAAAGAATTGGAAAGAAAATAATGTATAACCACAAAACCGATATTTTATGAGTAGCAATGAAAAAATTAATGTAGCAATAGTTGGATTAGGGTTTGGAGCAGAATTTATACCTATATACCAACAGCATCCCGATGCAAACATGTATGCAATTTGCCAGCGGAATGTAGAAAAGCTAAATGAGATTGGGGACGCTTTTGGCGTAGAAAAAAGATATACAGATTATGATGAAATGTTGAAAGACGAACTGATCGATGCGGTTCATATCAATACACCGATTCCTAATCATGCAGAACAATCCATAAAGGCATTGAGGGCTGGAAAGCATGTAGCCTGTACGGTTCCCATGGCGACTACCGTTGAGGAATGTAGGCAAATCGTCGAGGCAGTTGAAGAAACTGGCCTAACGTACATGATGATGGAAACTGTAGTTTATGCCCGTGAATTTCTTTTTATGAAAGAGCTTTATGAGAAGGGTGATTTAGGGAAGATTCAGTTTTTGAAAGCGAGTCACCAGCAGGATATGGATGGATGGCCAAATTATTGGCCGGGCTTACCTCCCATGCACTATGCCACACACTGTGTAGGTCCTGTTTTGGGATTAACAAGAAGCGAAGCTGAATACGTCTCCTGCTTTGGTTCAGGGACAATCAGGGAAGACTTGATTGGCCAATATAATTCTCCATTTGCAGTTGAAACGGCACATATCAAGTTTAAGAATTCTGATTTAAGTGCGCATGTTTATCGTTCCTTGTTTGATACAGCACGGCAGTATAGGGAAAGTTTCGAAGTTTATGGATCGAAAAGTTCGGTAGAATGGCCGTTGATAGAAGGTGAACCTTTGGTATTACATGTCGCTAAAAGACCGGAACCTGAAATCCCTGAGGAAGTGAAATGTCCTGATTATGCGCATTTATTACCTCAACCCATTCAACATTTTACACAGGCGGGGGTCTATGATGAGGACGAGAACCAACATTTATCTTTCAGCCAAGGTGCTGGCCATGGGGGTTCACATCCACATTTAGTCCATGAATTCATAGACGCTTTGAAAACAGGTCGTCAACCTTTTCCAAATGCAAGGCAGTCCGCCAATATTACCTGCGTAGGTATATTAGCACACGAATCCGCGCTTAAAGGAGGTGAAATCATTTATTTGCCATCATTTACATGGGAAGTTCAATAATCACTTTACATAGGTCATAGATAAATTTATTTGAATAAAAATGAATAGGATATTTAAATTGTTGCTCATTTTTCTCATTGCACTGACAGCTTGGGGATGCAACGAAGATAATAAACCGAGAAGACTTGAATTGTTCTTCTTAGGCCATGATAGCAAACATCATGATTCGGAATTGTTGGCCGATATCTTATCGAAAGAATATTTTGAAGACGGTATCAATATAACATATTCCAATGATCCAGAGGATCTTTTACGTCCAGATCTCGAGAAGTTTGATGGTTTAATCTTGTATGCGAACCATGACACGATCAGTTCATCGCAGGCAAAGGCGCTATTGGATTATGTTGCTTCTGGTAAGGGATTTATTCCGATCCATTCGGCATCGTTCTGTTTTAGAAATTCGGATGAAGTCGTGAAGTTAATTGGGGGTCAGTTTAAAAGTCATGAGGGTGGCTCATTTGGCGCTGAGATCATCAAACCAGAACATCCTGCGATGCAAGGCCTATCACCCTTTGTTACCGAATGGGATGAGACTTATGTACACCACTTATTAGCAGACGATATTGATGTGTTAATGGAACGTGTGGACACTTCACATAGAGAACCTTATACGTGGGTTAAAGATTATGGTAAAGGCCGGGTGTTCTATACAGCCTTCGGACATGATGAGCGGACGTTCAGAAATCCAGGTTTTATAAAGTTGGTTAAAAATGGAATCCTTTGGGCAGTTGGGGATAAAGCAGTGGAAAGAATGAAAAAATACGTCATTGCAAAACCTAAGTACGAAGAAGCGCGGATGCCAAATTACGAACGCAGAAATCCGCCACCAAGGTATCAGCATCCTTTAAGCCCAGAAGAATCGCAAACTTTAGTTCAGGTTCCGGTAGGATTTCGATTAGAGCTTTTTGCAAGCGAACCCGAAATTAAAAAACCCATTGCAATGGACTGGGACGAAAGAGGTCGACTATGGATTATTGAAACGATTGATTATCCAAATACTGTAAAAACCGATAAGGGAAAAGGTGGTGACCGAATTACGATCTGTGAAGATACAGACAATGATGGTAAAGCAGATAAATTCACTGTTTTTGCTGAGGGACTTAATCTGCCTACCTCGCTGGTTTTTGCAGATGGAGGGGTAATCGTTGCACAAGCACCCCATTTTCTCTTTCTAAAGGACACCAACGGTGATGATAAAGCTGATGTTCGTAAAGTTTTGATAGATGGCTGGGGCACATTTGATACACATGCTGGACCTTCCAATTTAAAGTATGGTATAGACAATAAAATTTGGGGAACTGTAGGATATTCTGGTTTTGAAGGAACAATAGCAGGTAAACCGCTTAAATTTGGTTCTGGAGCATATAAATTTGATCCTTTGGTAAAGAATTTTGAGTACTTGGGAAATACAACCAACAATACATGGGGTTTAGGATTTTCAGAGGATGCTGATGTTTTCATTTCAACAGCGAACAATGAACACAGTAACTTTTTGGCAATTCCTGCACGTTATTATGAAAAAGCGAATTTAAGAGAACGGGGAATTGAAAAAATTGACGGCCATTATAAAATTCATGAACTTACAAAGGAGCTGCGCCAGGTTGATGTTTTTGGTGGATTCACCGCAGCAACGGGACACAGTTTGTACACAGCACGTGCTTTTCCAAAAGAGTATTGGAACAGAGTGGCATTTATTGCCGAGCCAACGGGTCGATTGATTCACCGCCATATTCTTGAGCAACATGGCTCCGGTTTTAAAGAAAAGGGCGATGGCTGGAATGTGGTTGCTAGTTCAGATAACTGGTTCGGTCCTGTAGAAGCGAAAGTGGGTCCTGATGGTTCTCTGTGGTTTTTGGATTGGTACAATTTCATCATTCAGCACAACCCAACCCCTGATGGATTTGAAAACGGCGAGGGTAATGCTTATATAGACCCTTTGCGAGATAACAAGAAAGGAAGAATTTACCGATTGGTCTATGAAGATGCAAAGAAACAAAAATCCTATAAGCTGGATCGCAAGAAAACTAGTGATTTACTGAATGCTTTGGAAAGCGACAATATGTTTTGGCGCTTAACGGCACAGCGACTTTTAGTTGAAGGAAAAGATAAATCTGTGGCAAAGAGCCTGCACAAATTAATAGACAATAAAAATGTTGATGAAGTAAATGTAAATGGTGGTGCAATTCATGCCATTTGGACTCTTCATGGTTTAGGCTTATTATCTGGTGAAGATGATGCGAGCACAACGGTAGTTTTGGAGGCCTTGAAGCACCCAGCAGCGGGCGTTAGAAAGGCCGCTATCCAAGCTTTGCCAAATACCCCAGAAAATGCACAGAAAATTATTTCTTCAGGAATGCTTACCGATAAAGATTTAAGGGTTCGATTAGCTGCGATATTATATCTTGCCGATTCCAGTCCTAGTCCGCAAATCGGAAAGGCTATTTTTGAAGCCGTAAAACAACCTGAAAATGAAAAGGATAAATGGTTGTTCCATAGTCTTTTGATTGCTGGAGCCGTTCATCAACAGGCATTTGTAGAAGAATACCAAAATAAACTTGGCAATTTAGATCTTTCTAATGTTTCAGGTTCTTTGGCGGAACGTATTATCTTGGGTAACAATATGACAGTATTCTCATCAGGAACGTCGTTTTCAGGAGTCATTCCTCCTAATCAAGTTCCAGATTTATCAGGACAAGAAATCCATTTTACTGCTGCTGTAAAACAAAAAGACAATAAGCCGATAGAAGGTGTATTACTGTCTTATGGAAACAAAACCAATGGGTACATTGTATTTGTCAAGGATGGAAATCTTCTTTTCCGAGTTAACCAAATGGGCAGACAATCCATCGTTAAGACTACGAAACAACTCCCTGCCGCATTTAATGTGAAGACCTCTTTACTCTCTGACGGTAAAATGGTCATAAATATTGACGGGAACAAGGAAGCTGAAGGACAAAGCTCAGGAGCATTCAAAGAAAAGCCTAATGGCTTTATCATGTTCGGTAAAGCGAGTCCTTCTAGAGGTATTAACAAGGACTTTACCGATAGTCCCGGTGATTTTTCCAACGATTTTAATTTTACAGGACTCTTGGAAGATGGACGATTGGTAGCCATGAACAAGACTTCTGCGTCACAAACAGAGACCGTTCTGGCAGATAAGGAAATCAAAATTAAAACCGTGATTAACAAGATGGAATATGATGTTAAAAGCTTTTCTGTCAAAGCGGGTTCTACCTTGAAAATTGTATTCGAAAACCCTGATCATATGCAACATAACATCCTGATTTTAAAACAGGGTAGCCTTGAGAGAGTTGGAAAAGCCGCTGATGAATTAGCTACTCAGCAAAATGCTGTTGAAATGCAATACATTCCAAACAGCACAGATGTTTTGTTCAGCACACCGTTAGTAGACCCGGGTAAAACATTCGAATTGAATATCAAAGTACCTAATGAGGTAGGTGATTATCCTTTTGCTTGTACTTTTCCTGGTCACTGGAGAATTATGAATGGCGTTATGAAGGTCACGAAGTGATTTAACTAAGTTTTGAAATAAGAAAGGAGAACTAATTCAATGAATCAGTTCTCCTTTTTTATGTAGAGGGAAGTTGCGGAAAGCCTAACCTTGCAGAGGATTGTGAGGTTATTATAAACGTCAGCGAACTCTTCAATTAAAGTCAAATCTATTCAATATTTCTATAGCCTGTTTAACTACCCGAAAAAGGCTATTAGCCTCCCAAAATTGAGCTACGAGCAAATAAAATGAGCTGATATGAACCGACAAGAACTGTTGATGAGCTGATACTTATAATAAAGTATAATAAGATCCTGGTCCATTACCTTGCCGCTCTATCAGTTTAGCGACAATAAGTTTGTCCAACATCCGCTTCACGGTCGCATTAGATACACCTAGTTTTTTCGCCATGTCACTTGTCTTGATTCCCGAATTTGCCTCTATGACATTCAAAAGATGTTTTTCTCTCTGCGAAATATCCTGTATCGCTCCTTGACTATCTAATTTTCGCATTAATGACTTTTGGATATTCTTCAAGCTAGAAAGAAAAAAAACGACCCAAGGCGTAATATCCTCACCCGGTCTTTGAGACTGACATGCCCTCAATACCCTATAATATTCATTCTTATGGGATTCGATTTCATGTTCAAGACTTACATAACGTATCCATTTATATCTGTATTTGCGTAAAAGCAAGGTGGCAAGAAGACGGCTTAACCTACCATTACCGTCTTGAAATGGATGGATCGAAACAAATTCGTAACAAAAAAGAGCGCATTTAACCAAGGCGTGAGTTTCATTGTCAGAATCATGCCAGTCGATCAATGACCGCATCGCATCCTCGGTAGGAAATCCCGGAGGAGTAGTTTGAAAAATAATCTGTTTTGTTCCATCAGGCATATGAGCTTCCACTGCATTCGAGTGCTGTTTATAGTCTCCTTTATGCCAATCGTCTTTCGTACTATATTTTAATAGCAGATTATGTAGATTTTTCAATCCACTTTCCGAAACTGGTATTTCTTCAAAGCTTTCATCAATAATATCCAATGCCTCGTAGTATCCAACGACTTCCTGTTGGTCACGGTCTTGAAGCCTTGATATGTCCATATTCTTTAGAAGAACATCAACTTCCGCGTCGCTCAGTTTAGAACCTTCAATACGAGTTGAAGCACCTACGCTCCTTACCGTAGCAATTGATTTAAGCTCTTTAAGACTTTGTCCTTCGCGACGCTCAATTGCTTTCCAAGAGGCATCAAACCGATCTATTTCACTAATAAGATCAATAAGTTTCCAATTGATGTCCAAGGACTCGGTATGTACACAGACTTTGCTCATGAAACAAATTTACAAAATACTATTCAACAAATGAGCCGATATGAGCCGAAAAGAAGAGATAATGAGCCGATAATAATATAAAAGCAAAAGGTATATATCGGGAAGATTTTTCTGTAAAGGAAGGACAACGGTTCAGAGAAGACTCAAGAGATCACATCCTTATTGAGAAATTGAACCTTCAAAATGACCTTAATAACCCAATGGAATATCCCAATGGAGTCTACTTTTAGCCCAATTCCTGTAGAAAGGCTAAATTGCTTACTCGTAAATGTCTAACTATAAATGATTGATCCCTAAAATTTTGGTTCACAGATTTTAATTGGTATAAAAAAAGGAGACAACCAAAATGTAGTGTCTCCTTATGTAGCCCCGAGCAGAATCGAACTGCTATCAAATGTTTAGGAAACATCTATTCTATCCGTTGAACTACAGGGCCG
>JBEBTR010000022.1:0-28859 GCA_040393725.1 Sphingobacterium endophyticum
CGTTCGTGATTATAGACCTATTCTTGCTGATGCAGTAAAAATCCGTCGTAGTCCCGACATGTCAAATAAAAGAGAGTACATGCCTAAATTAAATTATGGCAATGTTCCTGATAAAAAATTAGACATTAATACTGGTCTGAGTGAATTAAGAATTATGGAAACCCCATTTTCAAAGATCTTCGACCATAAAAGTAATTATGTAAAATTCGGTGCCGGTAATTTTAATACAATCCTTGGTGAAGCTTATTTTGCCGTTGAAGATTATGAAGATATTCGCTTCGGAGGTTTTGCTAAACACTTGAGTCAAAAGGGAAACCTTGAAGACCAAAAATTCTCGAAACAGGAAATTGGAATTTTTGGACGTCGTATCCTTCCTCTATTTACGTTAGACGGCGTTATTGGATATAATGGCTATGGAACTCGTTTTTATGGAATTCCAGCAAATCAAGACGGAACTATTATCAATCCTAGTCGTGAGGCACAGCGTTTTAATGATATCTATTTTACAGGTGAACTTACTAGTAACTATGATCCTGAAAATGAAGATGCTTTAACCTACTCTGTAAAAGCTGATGCATATGCTTATAGTGATAAATTCAAAGCTAAAGAAAACTCAATTGCATTAGCAGGTTATCTAAACAAACGATACCGCGCATTTAATGCTGGAGCAAATTTAGCCTTAGACTATAACGGTATTACAGGTGTAAATACTGACAATGGAAAATTGAACAATTCAATTGCCAGCGTCAATCCTTATATTCGTTTCAAAGGTGATAATTATAACATTACTTTAGGTGCAAACATCGTATCTGAATTCGGTGATGTTTCTAGATTTAATGTATTCCCGGAAGCAGAAATTGATTTTGCTCTGGCTCCTGGATACTTCTATATTTTTGGAGGTGTTACCGGTGGAGTAGAAAAGGGATCTTTCCGCGACTTTACTCGTATGAACCCTTATTTAGGTTCTAATTTTAACATCCAAAATACCGTAGAAAGAATGAATATCTATGGTGGAATTAAAGGGAATGCTGGAGCAACCTTTGGCTATAAAGTTAAAGGTTTCTACAGAAAAGTCGAAGGGTTGGCTATGTTCGTAAATAATATGGAAACTCCATTTAACTTCGATTTAGTATATGATGGAAATGGTGACGATGCGGTAAAACATATTGGATTAGAAGGTGAAATCAATGTGAGACTTTCTGCCCTAGTCAATTTGGGTGGCCGTTTGAATATCGATCAATATACAATGGTCGAACAGGAAGAAGCATGGCACATGCCTAAAATGCGCTTAGCTGCAACTGCTAGGTTTAACATCTCTGAAAAATTATTTATTGATGCAGAGGCTTTATTCCATGGAAATACATATGCGCAGCAGTTCTCATATGTGAATGGTGTTGTGGATGGTAATCCTTACCAAAAAGAAACAATTCCTTCTTTCTTTGATTTAAGTGCAGGTGCTGAATATAAAGCAACTAAGTATTTAGGTGTATTTGTCAAAGCCAATAACATGTTAAATACAGAATATCAACGTTATTTATACTATCCGAAGTTAGGATTTAATATTTTAGGTGGTTTAAATTTCTCGTTTTAATCTTACAAACTTTAAATTTGCATCAGCAACAATATAAATGGATTTAGGAAAATACATTCATCAGTTATTAAAACATAGAAACGAAGTATATGTGAAGGGTTTGGGAGTATTCAAACGCATTCACACTCCTTCCGTCTATGATGATCGAAGAGGGGTGTATTTACCGCCGGTGACCTATTTAGAATTCGATGGTAAATCTGTAAATGGCGTCGATTTTATCGACTACATTCAACAGGCAACTCAATCTTCAAGACAAACTGCAGAAAGTGATGTTCATGATGCTGTGTTGAATCTATTAGAGTCAATTAAGGAAAACGGTTCTGCAACATTGAATCATTTAGGTCAGCTTATTAAGCATGGTAATTCATTGGTTTTTAAAGCAGAGGATTTAAGTGGTTTTCAATTGCAGCCTATCGAAGGTGCCGGTGCTAATCTGATTGAAGATGTTCCTGCTGAAGAAACAGCTCCGACGTTGGAAGAAAATTCTGTAGAAGAATCCTCTGATAGTGAAAACCTAGAACTTGAAGAATCTCCAATCGAGAATAAAGTTGAAGAAGTTTATGAGGAACCGCAGGTCAATAGTAAATCCAAATGGTATATTTGGGCTGCAATATTAGCAATCGTTGTTATAGCTGGTTTGTTATATGTAAATCATTCTAACAGCATTAAACAACAAGCAAGGAAAACAGATAGTTTGTTGAACGCTGGAATACAAGAGCCTGATACGGCTAAAACTAATATAGGGGATTCAACTAACGCTGCTGTTACTACCGTTACGGATACTACGGCAGCTCCTGGTAAAAAAGTTTATAATCCTTTGATTCCTGAGAATCACACTTATCAAATTGTTATTGGTACTCACGCTACACTGGCTCAAGCCTACGAACAAGCGGAATCCTTTAACAAAGCAGGAATAGAATCCGTAAGGGTAATTCCTAGTAACCTTGCACATAACAAAAAGAAGGTAATCTGGGATTCTTATGAAACAAAAGAAAAAGCCGATTCTGCATTGAGAGTTGTCAGAAAACAATATGTGGCCGATGCCTGGAGTCAAAAAATTAAATAAGTAAATCAATCAAAAAGCATAAAATACGTTATTAAACTATGTCATTAGTACAAAACCCTGCGATCGTTGATACATTAAATCAAGTTCAACAACAAACGGTAGCATTAGCTCCACAAGAAGACCTTAACCTACTTGAACTTCTGATGAAGGGTGGGTGGATCATGATTCCTATCCTAATCTTATTCTTTTTGGGATTAGTAATCTTTTTTGAACGTTACATTACAATTCGTAAAGCAAGTAGATCCGAAGGTGGATTGTTAGCTTCTGTAAAAAGTAGCGTATTGTCTGGAAAGATTGACGCAGCTATGGCAGCATGTCGTTCCAACAATTCAGCATTGTCAAGAATGTTGCAAAAAGGATTGACTCGCGTAGGTCGCCCAATTAAAGATATTGAAGGTGCTATTGAGAATCAAGGTAAACTTGAAGTCTCACGCCTTGAAAAAAACATTAATATTTTAGGTATTATCGCCGGTATCGCGCCAATGCTTGGTTTCGTAGGTACGATTTTCGGTGTAATCCAAATCTTCCGTGATGTGGAAATCGCTGGTGGTATCGATATCGGTTCCGTATCTGGTGGTCTTTACGTTAAAATGATTGCTTCGGCTTCCGGACTAACAATCGGGATCTTGGCTTATATCGGCTATCATATCTTAAATATGATGGTAGAGCGCTTGATCTTGAGAATTGAAACTGATGCAATTGAATTTATCGATTTATTGGACGAGCCTAGCATGTAAGCTAACTCCCTAATCTGTAAGAGAACTTAACATGAATTTACGTAATAGAAGAAATAAACCCTCTGCTGAAGTACATACAGCTGCTCTGAATGACATCATGTTCTTCTTGATGTTGTTCTTCCTGTTGGCTTCTGCAGTATCAAATCCGCAAGTCGTCAAATTACTTTTACCTAAGTCAAGTGCTGGTGAACAGTCAGTGGCTAAAAAAACAATGACGATTTCTATCACCAAGGATTTGGTATATCATGTGGATAAACAAGCAATGCCATTAGAAAATTTGGAATCATACATTCAATCAAATTTGGCAACTGGTGAGGAACTTACTGTCATGCTTTATGCTGATAGCACTGTGCCTATCCAGAATGTGATTTCAGTTATGGATATCGCAAATAAATTAAAAGTGAAAATGGTATTGGCCACAGAACCTAAAAAGGATTAATAGATAATATTAAACGTTTTAGGTTTAGGAAGGTCAATATAGAAGAGATTAAGGAAAAATGTACTACAATCAATTTCAAGAAGAAAATAATCTTCCTAAAGCATTAGGTATTTCAACACTGGTTATGGCAGCATTGGCTGTTATTGGCTTCTTTATTGTCTTTGGTCAAAATCTTCCAGAATACGGTATGGGTGGTATCATTGTTAACTATGGTACTTCTCCTGAAGGAATGGGTGAAGATTATATGAGTGTCGACGAACCTTCTATGGACGAAAATGCAAACAATGTCAGACCGGATAAAATAGATCCTAATTCTACGCCTATACCTACACCTTCTCAGCAAGTTACTGATCAGGCTGTTGCAACTCAAGATGTTGAAGAAGCTCCTGTCGTTGCTAAAGCTGAAAAACCTGTGAAGGCGAATGCTGAACAGTCAACAACTGAAAAAAAGAACGCTACTCCTGCAGTAAATCCAAATGCTCTATATAAAGGGAAGAAGAATAATGCTCAAGGAACTGGCGATGGTACTGGATCTACTCCGGGTAACCAAGGTTCTAATCTTGGCGACCCTTTAGCTAGTAATTACGGTGAAGGGGGATCTGGTTTCGGAAACGCTATGTTATCTCTTGAAAACAGACGTTTTACCGTGCCCCCAAGAATTGAAGATAACGGACAACAAACCGGTATTGTTAAAATTGAATTCACAGTCGACAAAAGCGGAAATATTGTTCGTGCTAGACAGGCAAAAGGTACTACTATTGCTGACTATAGACTTATTGAGAAGTGTATTCGTGCCGTCGAACAAGCACGTTTAAATGAACTTCCAAATGCCCCTCAGACACAAACCGGTCTCATTACATTCAGGTTTAGAGTAAGATAATTCTAATTATATGAAAACATTTGCAGAGGTAATCGAGTATTTATATACTCGATTACCTATGTTTACTCGTGATGGTGCAAATGCCATTAATCCCGATGTAGACAATACTCTCCAACTGTGCCAAGCACTGAATAACCCTCATAAAAAAATTAAATCAATCCACATTGCCGGTACGAACGGAAAGGGATCATCCTCTCATTCCTTAGCTTCGATTTTGGCAGCAGCAGGTCTTAAAACCGGTCTTTATACCTCGCCGCATTTAGTAGATTTTAGAGAGCGTATCAGGATAGATGGACAAATGATACCCCAACAGTGTGTCATTGATTTCGTCAATAAACATAAATCCCTTATCGAAGATATTAAACCCTCATTCTTCGAAGTAACCGTCGCAATGGCATTCGATTACTTCGCAAATGAGAATGTTGATATTGCCGTAATTGAAGTGGGATTAGGAGGTAGATTGGACAGTACGAATATAATTACTCCGGAATTATGCCTCATCACCAACATAGGCATGGACCATATAAATATTTTAGGGGACACCTTGGAACAAATTGCTGGAGAAAAGGCTGGCATTATTAAGCCTCAAGTACCAGTTGTCATTTCAGAAAGACAGCCTGAAATTGAACATGTTTTTCTGGAAAAGGCAAAACTGGCTGAGAGCCCTATTTTCTTTGCTGATGATTTTTTCGAAGTTAGACAGGTAGAAAAAAAATCAACCGGATTGGATATTGCTGTAGAAACTAAGGCTTCAAAAAATATTAATATTTGGCATTTGGACCTAGCTGGTTCTTATCAAAAAAAGAATATTTTAGGTGTTCTGACAGCTGTTCGTCAACTACAGGAGATGGGCTATGCTATCGAGGAAGATCAAATGAAAAATGGTTTGGCAAATGTTCAACAAAGTACGGGTTTAAGAGGAAGATGGGAAACACTTTCTACAGAGCCCTGGATAATCTGTGATACAGGACATAATGAGGACGGAATTAAAGCTGTGGTCCAAAATTTAGCAACCCTTAATTTTAATCATCTCCACTTTGTTATAGGAGCAATGAAAGATAAAGACCTTTCACATATCCTTCCATTATTGCCAAAACAGGCAACTTATTATTTTGCAGCCCCAAAAATGCCTCGAGCGATGGCCTCTGAGGATCTTCAAAATTTAGCGCATTCCTTTGAGTTAAAAGGGACTGCCTACGAATCAATTGATGATGCTTTTGATTCTGCGAAGCATGCATATGAAGATGACGACCTAATATTTATTGGTGGTAGTACATTTGTGGTTGCAGAGGTATTAACTAATCATTTTTAGTAAGCTCACCGCGCAAACTTTGCTGTACCCAATGCGCAACATCTTCCTGGTTTGATAATTCTCCCTGAAGATACATAAGCTTGGTTACAGCAGTTTCAAAGGTCATATCATATCCATTCAGCACTCCAATAGCTTTTAAGCCCTGTGATGTCTCATATCGGCCTAATTCAACTGAGCCAACCTTACATTGAGATATATCTAAAATGTTTTTGCCTGATTTGATGGCTTCTGATAATAAATTTAAAAACCAGGGGTCGGTCATCGTATTTCCACTTCCAAAAGTTTCCATTACAATACTTCTCACATTGGAGCTTAAAACAGATTGAATAGTTTCTTCACTTATTCCAGGGAATAATTTTAAAACTCCTACACGATTATCTATGTGATAGTGGCAGATAAATTCCAATCCAGCATTATTTGCTAACACTTCATCATTGTATCGGATATGAATTCCGGCCTCAGCTAATACCGGATAATTTGGAGATCGGAAGGCCTCAAATTTATCCGAATTGTATTTGAATGAACGGTTGCCTCTGAATAATTTATTGTCAAATAGGATACAGACTTCCTGAATAATGGAGACGCCATCTCTTTTGGCAGAAGCAATTTCCAATGCCGTCATTAGATTTTCTCGTGCATCGGTCCGAATTTCTCCTATTGGCAATTGCGAACCGGAAAAAATAACGGGTTTTTGTAATCCCTCTAATAGAAAACTCAAAATAGATGCTGAATAAGCCATTGTATCTGAGCCATGCAGAATAACAAATCCATCATATAAGGAATAATTATCTCTGATAATCTTTGCCATTTCTAACCATATGCTTGGACGCATATTGGAGGAATCTATAATAGGTTCAAATGAATGAACTGTCAATTTATAGTTTAATCGACTTAGGTCCGGGAGATTCTTTTCTATTAACTTAAAATCAAATGGAATAAAAGTACCCGTCTCTGGATCTTTAACCATTCCTATGGTTCCACCTGTGTAAATTATAAAGATATTGTACATGGATTAGATCTTAAAAATTTGTTTAGAGTTTTGCGTAGTGATTTCTGCAACTTTATCAATTCCAATTTCATGAAGGTCAGCTACTTTTTGAGCAACATAAACCAAATAGCTGCTTTCATTTTCCTTGCCCCTAAATGGTACTGGAGCTAGGTAAGGAGCATCGGTTTCCAGAACGATATGCTCAAGGCTAATTGCCTTAACAACTGCATCCAATCCTGCTTTTTTGAATGTTACGACTCCACCTATTCCTAATTTAAAACCAAGGTTAATCGCGCGATGGGCTTGTTCCAGTGTTCCCGTGAAACAATGAAAAATGCCAAATAAGCGATCATCTGCCATTTCTTCCAAAACCTCGAATACCTCATTAAAAGCCTCCCTACAATGAATCGAAATGGGCAAACCTAAATCTTTTGACCATTCAATTTGCTTCCGAAATGCATCTTTCTGGATTTCTAAAGTGGATTTATCCCAATATAAATCAATCCCAATTTCTCCTATAGCATAGATTTTTGAGGTTTGAATCTTAGCATAAATTTGTTCTAATTGAACCTTATAATCTTCCTTTACATCGCATGGATGTAAACCAAGCATGGGAAAACAATGATCCGGATAGGCAGCAACCGTCTCAAATACTTTTTCAATAGATGATACATCCACATTTGGTAAAAAAAGACGAGTGATTCCATTTTGGAAACAACGGTCCATTTGTTCCTTTAATTTCTCACTTCCGGCCTGATAATAAATATGCGTATGTGTGTCGGTTAATGACTGGTTGTTAAGATCAAATTGCTCTACCATGGAACCAAAGTTAATATTTTGTTAGGTAATCTGCTCTCATAGAATAAAAAAACGCAGTTCTCATAATGAAAACTGCGCTTTTTTGTAAATTTTGTAAAATATCCTCTAATTAATTAGTAGGAGCCGTAACTGGACTTCCTGTTGGAGGTAATACTTGTGGTGTATCTCCTTTTGGACCAGGGATAATATCAAGTACTTCCACATCAAATACTAATGGTGCGTATGGTGGAATTAAGTTACTTTGTTGACGCTCGCCATATCCTAAAGATGATGGAATAATCAACGTTGCTTTGCCTCCTTTTTTCAATAATTGAAGACCTTCAGTCCATCCTGGAATTACAGGTGTATGTCCAACACGAACACGTAATGGCTCATATTGCTTCATTGGATGGAAGATTTTTTCCTCTTGTGCAACAGCTTGTAAGCTTGTATCAAATACCTTGTCATTGGTCAATCCTCCAGTATAGTTGATAACTACAGTGTCACCTACTACTGGGTTTGCGCCAGTTCCTTCTTCTTTAATTACGTATTGTAATCCACTTGCAGTTTTCTTAGGTTGCAATTTGTTTTTCTCAACGTATTTAGCAATTTTAGCCTCCTCAGATTTTTTCAAACCTTCCATCTCAGCTAAATAATATTTGTTTACTTGTTCAAATAATGCTGAATCTGTTAAATTACCCTTTTTGAAAAGTTTTTTGACCTTAATCGTAAATTGAATGTATTTATCTGCAAAATCAGGTTTTGGTTGGCCAGTTCTTGCAGCCATTGTATCCAAGTTCAATTTAAATGTAGCGCTATCTCCTTCACCTAACATTTTTAAAATGGTATTATTATCACCAGGATAACCACCTTGAACTAATGAATCGGGAATAACAGGAGCAATCTGTGGTAATCCTAAATCATATGTACTTGCTAATAATGAGTCACGGTCTGTTTTAACAACAATATCCATAGCTAGAACGTCTCCACCTACAGCTTTATCGCCGCCTTTATCCTCGAAGAACTTATATTCTAATCCACCATCACCTTTTTTGAAACTTTGGCATGACGCAAGCATAAGACCTGCTAATGCTGTTAATACTAAAATTGATTTTTTCATTTTTTTATTTATAACGCTTATTATATTCTATGTTAAATAATTTTTATACAAGGGTAGGATAGACTTAAATTTTGAAACTACTGTCTCTAAGTCTTCCGATGAATTGCCTCCTGCAGCATTTAAATGGCCGCCTCCATTGAAATATTTCCTGCATATCTCATTGCATGGAATCTCTCCAATCGATCGCAAAGATAATTTAATTAATTCAGTTCTATCAATAAATAGTCCTGCCAATCGAATACCTTTAATGGATAGGGCATAATTTACCAAACCTTCTGTATCTCCAGTAGTAACATTAAATTTAGCTAGATCCTCTTTTGTCAAAGAAAATAAAGCCGTATTGTATTCTGGAATAACTTCAAGGCAATTAAGTAAGCTATAGCCTAAAAACTTTAAACGGTTTTCGGTAGAACTATTGTATATATTCTCGTGAATTTCCCAATTTTTTGCCCCAGCATCTATTAAATTCGCTATAATATGATGGACGGCAGAGGTTGTCGACCTAAACCGGAAAGATCCTGTGTCCGTCATGATACCTGCATATAGGCACGCAGCAATTTCAGGGCTGATCGACGCTTTATCCTTATACACATCCGCAATGAAGGTATAAATTAACTGGGCTGTTGCCGCTGCACTGGAGTCCCAATATTCAACTGTTGCAAATTCTTCCGGATCTAAATGATGATCAATCATCCATTTCTGTCCTTTTGATTCACGAATTACCGGCTCTAGAATATTAGTTCTCGACAAGGCACTATAGTCTAAACAAAATATAATATCAGCTTCATCAAACATGCCTTGTGCTAATTCAGAATCAGACGGATAATATATTAAATCTTCAAAACCTGGCATCCAATCTAAAAATGTTGGAAAATCCGATGATAATATAACATGAACATCATGACCCTTACCTTTTAACCAATGGTATAGTCCTAAGGATGAACCCAATGCATCTCCATCAGGCTTATGGTGAGTTGTGATAATGATCTTTTTAGGTCTGGAAAGTTCTTCTAAATATTCTTCTCCTTGTAGCATACGTATTTTGTGAATGCAAACCTACTGAAAAAAAGTCTGCAAATAAAAAAAATTAAGCCTATAAATGTATCTTTTGCAATTTTTTGGAACCCTTGAAGCTGTTGAAAATTAATCTGTTAATGTGGAAAGGCATAGATTTTAAAATCCCTTTTGGTTGTCAATAAATAATTGCCTGAATTATAGTTGATTTTGCCATAATAGAACAACGGTAAACCCTCAACAGGAAATCCATCAACTAAACTGCCATTCTCAGCAAATACATAGATGAGATTCTCCTGGTCTGCAATTCCTAATTGAAACAAACTGCTGTTTATAGGAAAGAAATTTGGAGCCACATCAATTTTTTGAGTGAAGTTGTAATCATAGAGTTGCCTAGCTGTATCTCCCAATTCAAATACTTGCATATGGGAACCATCAAATGTTATCAATTCAGGGGCTGTACTTCCATTTATATTTTCAAAATATGCTTTATATCCTGTTTTCCATTCCCCCTCAAAAACAACCTTATTACTTCCATCAGACTTTATTTGATGTAATTTGCCATCACTGTCTGTTGCATAGAAAATATATTCATTATCCCTTAACGTAACGCCCAATGGACTCTCAAAAGTGACATCGCCATCAACATCTATTTCTTTTGTTTTGCTCCCAGACTGATCAAAAAAGTATATTCGACCAAAACTGGTTGAAACGACAGCTTGATTGTTTACAAAGGTTATTGGTCCTAAAATATCTCCTTCAACTTCTGTTTGATCCCATCCACTGACAGGCCCGCCTTCCATATCATAAGCCATAATCCTATTTTTAGCCGGAATTAGTATGATCTGTTGTCCGTCCCATTCAGCTACTGTAGCTGCTGCTACTGGTTCTGAATTAACACTTGTCGAAAACCCTTTTAGGGTCTTACCACTCATATCAAATCTATACAGTCGTCTCCTATCGGTTACCAATAATAAACTACGGTCAGCCAATTGTTTTACCCCACCAACTATGCGCCCAGAAAACAAGGTAGACCATAATTTCGCGCCGGAAGGATGGATAGCATGTACCGTATGATCTTGTTCTTGAACCATAATAAATTGTGAAGTATCTGATTGTTCAAATAAATATGGCCCATTTATTAATCGACTTCCCATTTCATACGTCCATTCAGGAGTGACCCCTAAGCGGCTTTTACTCTTATAAATGCCATAAAATCGACTTAGAAAATTACCGCCATTTCCAGACAGTTGCAATGACCAGGAATAAAAATCCTGATATCCATATTCCTCTTCATCCCTAAATTTTTTGCTATATTCTGACTTTAAGGTATTATTGATAAAATTACCCCCATTCTTAGTATTGATAAAGAAAGTAACATTTGCCTCATTGCCCTGAATCTGATCATAATTCTTAAAACCTAAACTCGCAACAAGTAAATCTTTGTTTTTCCATTTCCGTACATACTCTTGAATCGTTGATTGCTGGTTTGCCATAACCAACATGTCGTTGATACGAACAAAATATGGCCTTGAAAATGCTTTTAAACCTTCTCCAAAATAACGGTATGGAATGTTTGCAAATCGAAAGCGGTAAGTGCTATCACTGACACGTTCTGCAATGTTTCCTAAGATATCTTCAAATTTACTGCTGTCTTGAATCGTAATAAATCCTAAATAATCTGAATTAGTCTGTTCGGCTACAGCAAAATTCCCCGCCAAAGTTGATTGAAAATCTAAAAGTAAACCTTCCTTATTTTTATTGATTTCAGTTGCCTGACCTTGAAGTTGTTTATAATTATCTTGTTTAGATTGCCAAAGATTCAATTCCTCAAACCAGGTCTTTGAATCACTGAATGAATATTCCACATACATCATCGTGCTGGATGGAAAGTAATTATATAATCGCTGAGTTGTTTTGCTCTGATTAGAAAATAAGGAAATATATTCTTTGTCTTTTTCTTTAAGTTGGCTTTCCCCTGTAAGCATTAAGGCATCCTGCTTAAAATTAATATTCCAAACTGTTTCCCCCTTTAAACCAACGAATTGTCTGAGGAAGTCCCCAGGTTTATTTTGTTTAAAAACTGAAATAAATTGAGCAAGGTTTTGTTGGGGAATATAGATTGTAAATGGAGCATTCCTATTGTTATGTTCATTAAAAAAGGAAACCTGATCTTTCTTTAACTTCTCTGTTTTCTTATCACTGACCTTGACTAAAAGTGATTTGTTGAAACTTGAAAAGAATATATCGTCATGGAAAGAAACATAAAACAAGGAGTCTATATTTTTTTTATCCTTTCTTAATGTGTCGGCTTCCAAGTTTGCAAATTGATAAATCCTTATTCCTGCTGTGTCTTGTGTACTAACTTTGTATTTTTTGCTTAGTGTTAAAAATGTTTGATCAAGAATTTCCTGATCAACCTTCTCTTTACTATGAATACTAAATAAGGTACTCAAACCTTCTTTTTCTGGGTGAAAAGACATTAATATCTCAGCTCCACCAACCAATGGCGTTAATTCTTTGTTACGAAGAAGGTTTTGCTTCAATTGTTTAAGTTTTTGCATACCATGTTTTCCTATCATGGCTTCAAAAATTTCAAAATCTTTAAAGATATTGTCTGTAGTCGCATCGTTTAAAAAAGAGGCAATTAAATAGGTGTCCTCCGGTAAATGTTGTGCTGGACCTACGTATTCATGTTGTTCCTTGTTTAAATCCCCAAAGTAAAAAACCGACGCAACAACCACCGCAATAAATAGAAGGACTGAAACAATTATTGTATTTCTCATGGACGAAAACTCTTCCTTTTGTTTGTTTTAATGTTGAATATATACAAATTTCCAAAAATAGGAGTGCTTTTTAAGAAGTTATTTTATACATTTATAAACGAAAAATCTTAAGCGATTATTTTAGCTTTTTTTTATGAACAAACAAATTATCCTAACTGCTTCTTTTTTTGGTTTGTTAGCTGTTATTCTTGGTGCTTTTGGAGCCCATGGTTTAGAAGGTAAAATTTCCGAAAAACAATTAGAAACTTGGGGTACTGCAAACCAATACCATTTTTACCATACTTTAGCTCTTCTTTTTTTATCAACTTTCTCAAGGGCTAAAAGTCAGTCCATAAAAGTTTCTTATATCATGTTTACAATTGGTATCTTTCTTTTCTCAGGATCCCTTTACCTCTTAAGCACCAGAAACCTTTTAGGAATTGAAAATATATCTATCATCGGCCCCGTAACTCCTTTAGGTGGCCTCTGTTTTATGGTAGGATGGATCGCATTATTTATCGCCGCAATGAAAAATAGAGCGTGAAAGACTATCTTTGTCTATGTCTCAACTGGATTTATCTGCTCCAAGTCGTACAACCTACTTTGTCAAGGTTATTTTACCATTAGCAATTGCTAAATCATATACCTATCGCGTTCCTTTTGACCTTGCTGATAAAGTCAAAGTGGGGGTCAGGGTTATTGTGCAGTTTGGGAAAAATAAGATCTATTCTGCGGTTGTTAAGGAAATTACAACAGATCCTCCTTTAAAGTATGAAGCGAAGTATATTTTGGATGTAGTGGATAATGATCCGATTGTCAATTCTACGCAATTGCAAATGTGGGATTGGATTGCAGAATATTATATGTGTCATGTTGGAGATGTGATGCAGGCAGCTTTGCCTGCGGCCTTAAAGATGGCATCAGAAACTAAGATTATGGCTTCGGATGATCCGAATTTAGATCGGTCTATTGTTTCTGATAAGGGTTATATGATTTTAGAAGCCTTAGATCTTGCAGGGGAATTGACAGTTAATGATGTGATCAAGATTCTAGGACAGAAAACAGTCTTCCCTCTCCTGAGAAGTTTATTTGAACATGGATTCATACTTATTTCAGAGGAAATTAAACAGAAATATAAACCAAAGACTAAAGCCTTCTTACGTTTAGCTTCTGAGTTCAATGATCCTGATGGAAGACGGGAATTATTAGATAGCTTAAATCGAGCCCCTAAACAGCAAGATGCAGTGATTGCTTTTTTGCAGTTATTGAAGAGTAAAGCTGATATCTCAAGACAAGATATCATGGAGGCTTCAGGTTCGGGAGCTACTGCAATTGCTGGACTAATTGATAAAGGAATTTTTACTGTTGAGGAAAAAGTGGTCAGCCGTTTTGAAGGTACTGATGTCCTGCTTTCACCAAATTTCAACTTTAGTCATGCCCAAGAATCTGCCTTCAACCAAATTAAGACCTCATTTCAAGAGAAAGATGTTGCATTGCTTCATGGTGTGACTGCCTCTGGTAAAACACAAATCTATATCAGGTTAATTGAAGATATGCTTGCAAAAGGGAAAAATGCTTTATATCTATTACCTGAAATCGCTCTTACAGCACAAATTACGGAACGTTTAAAGTTGCACTTTGGAGACCAACTTGGAGTTTACCACTCTAAATTTAATGACAATGAACGTGCTGAAGTTTGGCATAAAGTGAATAAAGGCGATTTTAAAGTCATCATAGGAGCTCGGTCTGCTGTATTTCTGCCGTTCCAAAACCTCGGATTGATCATTGTGGATGAAGAGCACGAAACTTCCTATAAACAATATGATCCGGCCCCTCGATATCATGCACGTGATACGGCTATTTATTTAGCACATCAACATCAGGCTAAGGTATTGCTTGGATCGGCTACGCCTTCCGTCGAAAGTTATTATAATGCAAAGGCAGGGAAGTACGGTTTAATTGAATTGATGGAAAGATACGGTAATGCTAAATTGCCAGCCATTGAGATTGTAGATATTACCGAGGCTTCAAGAAAAGAAGAAATGCATTCATATTTCAGCAGTAAATTATTGAATGCAATCCAAGAAGCCGTCCATAAAAAAGAACAAGTTATTTTGTTCCAAAATCGAAGAGGCCATACACCTTTTCTACAATGCGGTACCTGTGGGTATGTTGCTAAATGTATCAATTGCGATGTTAGTTTAACTTACCATAAATCCAGTAATTTAATGCATTGTCATTATTGTGGCTTTTCTGAACAAATGATCGAAACTTGTCCTGCATGTGGGCTACCAAATATGCAGAGTAAAGGCTTCGGAACCGAAAGGGTAGAGGAGGAGTTAGAAATTCTATTACCTGAATTAAGAATCGGACGATTGGACCTTGATTCTACCAAAGGTAAGTATGGTTTTGATCGGGTGATTTCTGCTTTTGATAATCAAGAGTTTGATGTTTTAATTGGAACTCAAATGATTACGAAAGGCCTTGACTTTGGAAATGTTACACTTATAGGAATTATTAATGCTGATGGTATGATTAACTTTCCCGACTTCAGAGCCTATGAAAGAGCGTTTTCCTTATTCTCACAGGTTTCTGGAAGAGCCGGTCGTAGAGATGTGGAAGGAAAAGTAATCATTCAGACCAACACCGCCAACCATAGAATTCTAGAACAGGTGACAAACCACGATTATAACAGCATGTTCTTGACTGAAGTAACGGAAAGAAAAAATTATCTATACCCGCCATTTTACAGACTCATTAAATTAGATGTAAAGCATCCTGATCAAGATTTAGTACACGATGCAGCAAAAAGGTTGGCCTCTCTTCTTCGTCAGCAACTTGCAGAAAGAGTTCTCGGACCGGAGCCTCCTTTAGTGGCGAGGGTGAGAAATAATTTTATTCAAACCATTACCCTTAAGATTGAACGTAAGAATATTTCAATTGCTAAGGTGAAGGAATTGATCAAACAAGCTTTACTTCATTTTGAATTGGATAAGAAAAATAAAGGGGTGCGCGTGCAGATTGATGTCGATCCTTATTAAGGATTACTTTTATTTCTTCGGGATCTTTTAGTGGATTTTCTTCTATTTCCCTTAACCTTATGTCGCCAAACTATAAAACCCGTAACCGGTAGGCTCGCACAAAATAAAGAAATAATAAATGCCAATATTTTAGTGGGCATGCCTGAAATATTCCCTGTATGAAGGTCATAATTCAAAGATCCCAATTTGTCACCAGTTTTTTGATTTTCACTTGAATTTATCTTTTCAATCGTGTTAGTTCCCTTGTTGAAATAATACCATCTGAAATTTCCAGTTTTCATCTCTTCTAACCTGATCTGAACATCAAATGTCACATCCTCTTCCTTACTGCTACGTATGGACATCATCCCTGAATTAGGATATTTTTTTAGTAAATAGTGTAGAGCATTGTCTATTTGTTCCCCTTCTCTAAAATATTCTGGGATTTTACCATGGGTTTCTTCCTTAACACTAAGCTGTCTACTATCTAAACTATTAAAGAAAGTAATATATGATTTTTTAAAGGATGGATATGTGAAAACTAAGCCTGTAATAGCTAATACAAGAGCTATAAAAAAAGAATAAATGCCAATTACATTGTGCAAATCATAATTTAGTCGTTTCCATTTCGATTTCCAATTTATCCAAAGGCTTCTTTTAAGTGGTTTCCCTCGCCAACGTTTTGGCCACCATAATATCAATCCTGATATTAAAGTGATTACAAAAACTATAGTCGATATGCCAACCACCCAGGTTCCATATTTCTTTCCTAATAAAAGATTCATATGTAGCTGAAGAATAATTTGAAAGAATTCTGTCTTTGAATTTTCTATTGCAACGAGTTGTCCTGTATAGGGGTTGATGAAAATCCGTTTATAAGTCTTAAAATAATTCCAGTATCCAAAGGCCTCTGGGTCTATTTCTTGGACCCTAAAAATCCAACTTCGACTCTTTTCTGGATATAGATCAACCCTTGAGATCGTTTCGTCTGCTTCTAAATATTGACTCGCGGAACTTTTAAGTTGACTTAGTGGAAGAGCATCTTTTGTGTATTCTCTGTCGAGATAGTATTTCTCTGGATAGCTAATTAACTTAAGCTCATCAAAAAAAGTATAAACACAACCTGTAAGTCCTAATATCACCACTACAATGCCAGTGGTCAGGCCTAACCATTTATGAAACCATAAGATAATACGCTTTACCATTAAAACTTATAATTGATATTTAAGGACGCTGTAGTACCTGCTCCCTTTACATATTCAGCATCAACCGCTCTATATTGACTTACTACTGGGTAATAGTCTTTATTTAGTAAGTTCTCAATACCCAATCCTAAAGTCCATTGCTTATTTATTTTATAGCTTCCGGAAAGATTAAATAAATCTATTGGTTTGATAGATCCCTCACTATTCTTGTAAATACCCTTTTCATTTGGTTCAAATCGGTCACGCGATCCTGTATGTACCCAATGTAATTGAACATTTACCACTTCTATTGGACTATAATAAAGATAAGCAGTTGCTTTATCTGGCGTAATTCTAGTACCATTTAAATAATGGCTTTTTCCATCTGCTTCTTCTGCTTTCCCTTCTACATGTGCATAGGTTCCTCCTAATGTCCATTTATCTGATAATTTTGCATTCAATGTGAATTCTAAACCTTGAACTTTTTCTGGTAATCTTTGTGCTACTAAATAACCTCCGATATCAACTAATTCAACCCCCATTTTGGAGGTACTGTAATAATACGAAGCTGAGAAATTGAAAATACTATAAGCGCTCGAAAATCCAATTTCGTAGTTGTTTGTTATGACTGGGTCAGTTTTTATACTGTCCAAATCGTTGTCTGTAGCTCTTCGAACTATTCTTCCTAATTCATTGATGGCAAACCCTTGAGAAAAACTTACAAATGGGTTGAAATAATCGAATTTATTATATCGTAATCCTGCATTAAAAGTTGCTCCTTTATAAGGGATTTTTCCTCCAGTTACTGCTATGCTCCCTTCGTTATTTGGACCTGTCGCTATGGTGTGAAAGTCCTTAATTTTAACTGTTGCATTTTCATATCGAACACCCCCTTTAAAGATTAAATTTTCAAAGAAATCAATTTTTAACTGCGCGTAGGGTGCAATATTCACCATATTCATATCTGGAATATAAATCCGGCCATCTGTTAAATTCTGGTCTGTGATATCGTTCAAGAGATCAATTCCATAAGTAACTTCTGCACTCGATTTTAATACCTCAAATGGAGTATTCAGATTTAGTCGGAGTCCTTTTTTCTCAGAATTAATCTGTGTTTGTCCAGGACCATACCATGCAGTTCCCTTTTCAATGTACCTATTCATCGAACGAAAGCTGTTATAATATAATGATGCTTGTAAGGACGTTGCCCCAATAAGATTATTGTGATAATAATTTAACATAGCATTATGATTATAAGGTGTGCCGGTAGGTTTCCCTGGATCATCTCCTTTTACACCGATAGTAGGGGACTGCCCATATTTTCCAGTTTGGCTGATGTATTTAGCATGTTGAGAACTGTTGTAAAAATTGTATAGGACGGATAATCCGGAATTGGAATTTATATCATAACCAACTTTTAGGAAGGCGTTGTATTGATATGAATTCGACAAACCATCGACCTGACCAAGAGCAATTCCATCGGCATCCCTTTGTAATCCTGTATAATCGATTGTTCCACTAGCTGTATAATTCCATTTGTTAGATCTCCCGAAAATTGTTTGGTCAATCCTATATCCCATTGTTTCACTGGAATGAAATGGATTTATGGTGCTCCTTAGGTTAGTTATCCCAGAAAAGGATTTTAATGCATCTTTGTTGGTTTTGGTAATATAATTAATAATACCCCCAGCTGAACCATTGCCATAAATTGAAGTTGCCCCTTTGATGACCTCAACCCGTTCTATTACTGCCGGATCAATGGATCGTATATCTCTTGCACCATTCATTAAAGGCGTTGATTGGGGAATCCCATCTATTAGCACAAGGACGGACCTCCCTCGTAATGTTTGACCAGTATTTGTCGCTTTGTTATTACTTACTCCTAAACCAGGAATGGTATTACCTAATATGTTAGAAATATTCGTATTTATTTGACTTTGAGCTTCTATTTCTTTACTAGTCAGGATAGATATGGACGAAGGAACTGTCGAAATGTGTTCTGGTTTTCTACCTGCAGTCACAACAATCTCATCTAAATTATTTAGTTGCTGCATGTTAATAATCAAGGGAGATTTTAATGTGTCTATATTGATGCGCTGTGTTATTGTTTGAAATCCACTGTAGCTAAGTTGTAAATTAATTAGTTCTTCCTCTGAACTTCCATCAATTCTATAATAACCCGTTATATCAGTCTTGCCAATTAACTTGCCATTTAGTTTAATGTTGACATTTTCTTGGGCTTCATTATTTGATTTTACATATAAATCTATCTGTTGGGCAATAGAAGTATAACTAAAAAATAATAAACTGAATAGCGTGAAAATTCGAAGATATGTATTGAAGCTTTGCATCTTATTTTTATTTAGAACAATTATAAATTGTGCCAAAAATAGATAAACCAGCTAAAATTCCAAATACTAGAATTAAATATTATTAAAAAATTTTGTTATTAAATTATTTTTAGCCAATTAAGCTATTGATTTTAATCTTTCCAAGGTATATACTATTTGTACATTCTTCTCGCTGAGTATCAGAATAAAACGATAAATATATATGATAGTTGGAATCTTCAGTTTTTTGGCCAATTTTGATGAATTGATTTCCCTTTGATATATTTTCACCTTCAAGAATTCCAAATATAGATTTGGAGGCTATGTTTTCTGAGATTAATAATGCCATGCATCGGAAGTCTTTCATTTTCTGTTTGGAAACAGTATCGTAATTTAGATTCCAAGAAATACTTAATATACCAGAATCTGTATCCATTTGAATTTGATATGCTTCTACAGGCTGTTCAAGACCCTTACTGATTTTAAATTTTTCCCAATTGATACTTATTTCTCCTTCCTTCTCATGAAATGATTGCTTCAGATTATATGACATCGCATTATTATGGCTTGTTAAATTTGGATTATAAGATTTAAAACCTATCCGAATATATGGAAGGATGGGATTCAATATGGCCTGCATTATTTTGAACTTCGAAATAGTTCTTTGTTGCAAAACCGTTTTTTTTAAAAGACTCTTCTTTGGTTTTGAACGAATATAGTTCTTGCCTTTCCAGGTACAAAATACAAAGTCACCTAAAACCCCTGAAAAAATTCCTTCCTTTTCTTTAAGAATAATTGCCATAATCTAAAATTTACATTTATCATAAATATAGCTATAGAAACATTTATTTTGTTTATATATTTAATTAAATTACTTATAAGTTAATGTTAATTTTAATATTTTTTATTTAAGTCTAAAAATAATCTATCATATTTTCAAAAAAAAAGCATCGAAGAATCGATGCTTTCTATAAATATTTTTATTGTTTTATTTCTTAACTTTTGAAACCTTAAAAGGTTTTTTAACAGCCTTTTTAGCGGCCTCTTTAACAATTTTTGCCTGAAGTTCAGTAACCTTCTCTGGCTTGTAGTCAGTTTTGGTAGGATCAAGGTTAAATAATTTTGCATACCAAGTCAATGCTGCTGCAAATCTCCCATAATCTAGATTCAAATGGTAGCCATCCCTGGTAAAATTATCACCAATACTACTTGTCCTTCCATTTTGAATCGTTGTCCCATCAGGAACAATAAACGCATAGTCACCTGTTTTATCAAGCCTCGATGTCACGCTCATGATACTGTCGTACATGTTCTTTTGACTGTTATCATAATTTGTAAAACCTTCATGCTTTGAATCTTGTTGATACGCCCATGTCTGGTGATAAACTAGCCGCGTATCTGGATGAACATGAGCAAATACATAGGTCCATAAATCACTTAAAGTTTGCATGATAATATTATATTTTCCCGATAGCGGACTTGCTTGTTGCAAGCTTACATAATCCCAATTATCATCAGCCAATGCTTCTTCTATACTTACTTGTTCTGTTGTTTTTTTGGAACCATCCAAACTTATTTTTCGGTAACTATAGGCCTTTAGGTTGTTATGTGCATTTTTTATGTGGAGATCCAAGGGTGCTCCGCCTATATATAGGTTGCCAATAACTATTTTTTTTCCTGCAGATGTCGATAGTTCATATAAATAGTTCTCTAGTGCATCTTCCGAAAAGCTATTTCCAATAGCTAATACTTTAATGATATCATCATCTTTTGGAGATGTTTCCTGTGCCAAAACATATTGGAACTGTAGGAATACGATGAACAGATAAATTGATAGTTTCTTCATTTTATTAGAGATTTTGGAATTTTATAGGAAGATCTTCTATGATGTTCCTAAATACCATAAAAGTACAAAAAATATAGCTTAGAGATATTTTCTTTCTCAAAAATCAGAAGGGTTCTGACCTTTAATGTTTTGCATTTTAACCTTAATAATATGGTAAATTAAGGGTAATTTTGATGCATATGGCTTATAAGTTTATTGATAATTATCGGGAGAAGGGAGCTAGGAAGCAATTAGTAAAGCATCTAGAGAAAAGAGGTATTGAAGACAAGAAAGTCTTAGAAGCAATTGCTAAGGTACCTCGACATTTTTTCTTTGATGAAACTTTCTGGAACCAAGCTTACCGAGATATTGCATTCCCAATTGGGGATGGGCAGACTATATCTCAACCCTATACGGTTGCTTATCAAAGCCAACTTCTTCATATCAAAAAAGGTGATAAGGTCTTGGAAATCGGAACTGGATCTGGATATCAAACCTGTATTCTGATGGAACTCGGGGCTGATGTTTACACCATTGAAAGACAAGAAAATCTTTATAATCGAACTATTCAGGTTCTTCCTTATATGGGCTATAAGCCTAATTTCTTCCTTGGGGATGGGTCAAAGGGAATTCCTGAAAAAGCGCCATATGATAAAATAATTGTGACCGCAGGTGCTCCGTTTGTTCCTGAGAAAATGTTAAAGCAATTGCGACTGGGTGGCCTTTTAGTTATTCCAGTTGGTGATGAAAAATTTCAGAAGATGGTTACCATACTCCGAGTTGGTGAGAATGATTTTGAAAGAATCGAATTAGATACCTTTAGGTTTGTGCCTTTAGTTGGTGATCAGGCTTGGTAGAAAATCATCCCAATTCTCACTTCTAATCCATAACTTAGCAGTATGAGTGCAGAATTTTACCAAAGCAATGTCGACAAGACCCAAAAAGAAATCAAGTTATTAGAGCAACAGATTAACAGAAATGCCTTCTTAAGGTTAGGGTTAATGCTGTTAGGTGGAATCGGAATATGGCAGTTGTTTGCGCTCAACAATATTCTTGTCGTTTTAGTTGCTTTCTTTTTACTCATTTTCCTTTTTGCATTCTTAGTTTTTAGACAAGCTAAAGTCGACCGTAAATTACAAGAAGCCAAGGTGTTCCTTCGTGTAAATGAAAACGAAATTCAAATCCTGAACCGTAAAAAGAATATGTATGAAGATGGGGCGGAATTTGAAGATCAAAATCATCCCTATTCCTCAGACCTTGATGTATTCGGTCCGAATTCCCTTTTTGAAATGCTAAACAGATGCGCTACAAAAGATGGGGTAGCTGTTTTGAAATCTTGGCTGCATGCTCCTGCTAACCAAAAAGAAATTCTTGATCGGCAACAAGCTGTAAATGAATTGAAAGATGATCCCCAGCATTTTCAAGCTTTCCAAACAAAAATGCTCTTCAATTTAGGCTCTAAAATTAATTTGAGATCCTATATCCACAGCTATTTTCATGATAAATCTTTCGAGTTTGGAAACGCATTCTATAAAATTTACGTTCCTCTTGTTCCATGGATATTTCTCTTGGGAATCTTATTTTCAGTATTTATTCAAAATATTTCAGGATACTTATTAGGTCTAGCTATCGTTCATTTGCTATGGACAATTGCTCAGGCTGCTAGGGTAGGTCAGTTCTCTAACCGTATCGATAAAATTGGTGTTTCTTTAATTGGATTTGCCGACGCTATCAAATTAATAGAAGACAAGAAATATTCAGCAGTCCTGAATCAGGAAATACAAAGTAAAATTGAGGTTGAAAACCAAAATAAAAAACTGTCAAGTATAATCCATGAACTTGGAAAACTCATCGATAAACTGGATGTACGTAACAATATGTTGGTTGGCGCTATTCTAAATATGCTTTTTCTTTGGGACTTCAAGCAAGTGATGGCAATCAGCAGATGGAAAAACCAATACGAGGATTCAATTCTTTCTGGATTTGATGCAGTGGCTAAATATGAATCTTTAACATCATTATCCATATTAGCTTATAACCACCAAGATTGGACACAGCCAATTATTAAAAATGATTATGAAAAAGATCACCTACTTGCTGTTGATGTGAACCATCCACTGATCCCTCAAGACAAATCTGTCGGTAATACCTATGATGCCGCTGATCACAAAATTGCATTAATTACCGGATCTAATATGGCTGGGAAAAGTACTTTTTTAAGAACCGTGGGTATTAATTCTGTCTTGGCCTACGCTGGGGCTGTAGTTTGTGCAAAACAATTTGAACTACCTATTTATGAGCTGGTTACCTATATGCGGATAAAAGATTCTTTAAATGAAAGTACATCAACTTTTAAAGCAGAGCTCGATCGGATGAAGTTTATTCTTGAACGTGTAAATAGTATAAAATCTAGCTTTTTCTTAATCGATGAAATGTTGCGTGGAACAAATTCAGTTGATAAATATTTAGGTTCAAAAGCCATTATTAAAAAATTAATCAGCCTAAATGGACGTGGTATGTTGGCAACCCATGACTTACAATTGTCAGAATTAGTTGTCGATTATCCAGGATACTTGAAGAATTTCCACTTTGATATTCAGGTCCAGGGATCTGAAATGTTATTTGACTATAAATTGAAGGACGGAGCTTGTACTATTTTTAACGCCTCAATGCTGTTAAAGGGTATTGGGATAGTCGTTGAAAGCGGAAAAGTTGATTAACTTTGCACTTCAATTAAAAAAATGACTATTCAAGACCGTATCGATCAAAGTGAAACACGGATTACAATGACTGTGTTTCCTTCCCTTACCAATCATCATGACACGCTTTTCGGTGGTAAAGCTATGGCGATTATGGACGAGGTTTCCTTTATGTGTGCAACCCGTTTTTGTAGAAAATCATTAGTTACCGTATCGACTGACAAAATAGATTTCCATAAAGCTATTCCTTCGGGAAGTATTGTTGAGGCAATTGCTAGAGTGGAAAGCATAGGAAACTCCAGCTTAAAGGTCTATGTTGAAATATATCTGGAAAGTATGTATGAAGACGGACGTGAATTAGCAATTCAGGGACGATTTACTTTTGTGGCTTTAGGTGATGATAAAAAACCAATCCCGGTCCTTCAAGGATTAAATGTCGCCTAAACTTTATTCAGCTTTTGCACGCTCATACTGTGGGGCCCAGTTGATGGATATGCCTAAATCTCGGGCCCAGCTATAGGGTAAATGTGGATGGCGTAAAAATTCCCTGCCTATAAGGATAAAATCAGCAGCCTCTCGACTTAATATGTCATGTGCTTGTTTCGCAGTACTGATGAGGCCTACGGTACCTGTACACATTTGAGTTTCCCGTTTAATATGATCAGCGAAAGGTACTTGATATCCTGGTCCAACTGGAATCTTCTGTGTAGGTACTGCACCTCCAGATGATACATCTACCACTTCCACGCCTATTTCTTTCAAAATACTTACCAATGCTGTGGTCTGCTCCAAGTCCCAGCCACCTTCTGCCCAATCCGTGGCTGATAATCTAATCCATAATGATTGATCCACTTTCAAGACCTTCTTAATCGCTGTAACGATTTCTAAAACAATACGAATCCTATTCTCGAAGGAATTGCCATATTGATCATCTCTGTTATTTATTAAAGGGGACAAAAATTGATGTAATAAGTATCCATGGGCTGCATGAATTTCAATAATTTGGTAACCTGCTTTTGTAGCTCTAATTGCTGCGGTTTTAAACTGCTCTATGACTTGTTCAATTTCTGAAATTGTCAACGCTAAAGGAGGAATATCCGCTGTATGATAGGGAAGGTCTGAGGACGATAAGGTCTGCCATCCATTTATTTCCTCAGGCGTAAATTGCTTTTTGCTAATCCAAGGTAAATCGGTACTTGCTTTTCGCCCGGCATGGGCAAGCTGTATACCTGGAATACTTCCCTGACTCTTAATAAAGCTTGTTATTTGACTATACTTTTTAATATGCTGGTCATCCCAAATACCTAAATCACCATATGAAATTCTCCCTTCAGGACTAACGGCTGTTGCCTCCTGAATAATAGCCCCGGCTCGACCTATAGCAAATTGCCCTAAATGGACAAGATGCCAGTCATTTGCAAATCCGTCGATTGCCGAATACTGACACATCGGCGATACGACAATACGATTTGGAATAATAATATTTTGAAGGGAAAGGGGTTGGAACAATAGATGATCTGCCATAAATTTATGAATACTCTAATTTTTGAATTCAAATAAATTTACTGAGTATTATGCAATATATGGGTAAAGATTAGGTCATTTATTGCCATTCTGCTGTCAATTTCATTTTTATTCATTTCGTATGACTTCAGGTAATTCCTTCAATTCAGATTCGGTAAATAATCGATAGTGAATCTTGAAGGTTTTGCCCATTGGGGTCTCTAAGGAAAAACCTCCCGGTCCAAATCCTTCTAATACATCCAAGGTAAAATGTGAAAACTTCCAGTATTCAAATAAATCTCTATCCACCCAAAATTCATAGCCTTCTACCAAACCTATCATGGCATCATTCATTCTAGGGTAAAATCCTCCTTTTTCAAAACATTGCGGTTGGGTGCCTTCACAACATCCGCCTGCCTGATAAAACATGAGGGGACCGTGTTTTTCTGTCAATTCCCGGATTACTACCTTTGCAGTATCGGTAACATCTATTCTTGATATCATTTTGTCTGTTTTAAAAAAGGGGTTATAGAATATAACCCCTTATCACACATTTAACTATTCACTATTCTATTAAAAGAAGCCAAGCTTTTCCTTGCTGTAGGAGATAAGCATATTTTTTGCTTGGCGATAATAGGCTAACATCATTTTGTGGTTTTCACGTCCTATACCAGATTGTTTGTAACCACCAAATGGAGCTCCTGCTGGATAACTATGATATTGATTGACCCAAACTCGGCCAGCTTGAATTGCCCGAGGTACCATGTACAGCTCATGTGCATCACGTGTCCAAACGCCTGCTCCTAATCCATAAATGGTATCGTTCGCAATCTCAATCGCTTCATTAACGTCTTTAAAGGTAGTTACTGCCAATACAGGCCCGAAAATCTCTTCTTGGAAAATACGCATCTTATTGTTTCCCTTAAATAGGGTGGGTTTGATGTAATATCCTGCCTCGATATCTCCGCCTAATTGATTTTCATCTCCTCCGGTCAGCACTTCAGCTCCTTCTTCTTTACCTAATTTGATGTAGGACATAATCTTATCCTTTTGAATCTTGGACGCTTGAGCTCCCATCATCACTGTAGGATCCAATGGGTTCCCAACCTTGATTTGATTTACTCGCTCTATAACCCGTTCGATAAACTTATCATAAATCGATTCTTGAATCAATAATCTTGATGGACAGGTACATATTTCTCCTTGGTTCAGCGCAAACAATACTGCTCCTTCGATGGCTTTGTCTAAGAACGAGTCATCCTCTGCCATAACCGATTCAAAAAAGATATTCGGTGATTTTCCTCCTAATTCTAGGGTTACGGGAATGATGTTCTCCGTAGCGTATTGCATGACCATGCGACCGGTTGCTGTCGATCCTGTAAATGCCGCCTTTGCAACTTTCGGATGTGTTACCAAATGCCGCCCTAGCTCTGACCCGAATCCATTGACAACATTGATCACTCCTGGCGGGAGAAGATCTCCGATAATTTCCATAAGAACCATAATGGAGGTTGGTGTACTTTCGGCCGGTTTAAGGACTACCGTACATCCAGCCGCAAGGGCAGGAGCTAATTTCCATACCGCCATCAATATTGGAAAATTCCAAGGAATAATTTGGGCAACGACGCCAATAGGTTCGTTTACTATTAATGAAACCGTATTACTGTCCAATTCTGACAATGACCCTTCTTCTGCGCGAATTACCCCTCCAAAATATCGAAAATGGTCGATCGCCAAGGGAATATCTGCATTCAATGTTTCTCGAACTGCTTTCCCATTGTCAACAGTTTCTACTGCTGCAACCTGTTCTAGATGCTGCTCTATACGGTCAGCGATTTTAAATAGTATATTACTGCGTTCAGTGGATGAGGTTTTACTCCATGTTTTGAAGGCTTCTGCAGCAGCCTCTACTGCTTTGTCGATATCTTCTTTTGTAGAATGTGCAACTTGTGTAAACGGCTTCCCATCTATCGGAGAGATGTTGTCAAAATATTTTCCCTGCGTTGGTGGAACAAATGTTCCATTAATGTAGTTATCATAACGTTCTTTGAACGTTGGCCTTTTAATTTCGCTCATCTTATTTGTTTTTAACTAAGTTTATTATTGGACTCTTTCTCAAATTTACCCAGACGCAAATTTTAAGTGTAGCATTATTGTCGCTTTTCATAGCATAATAATTTCAAACTGCTGAATTTTGTTTTTATTTAGTTTTTTTTAATTTTGATTAACAGCCAATTATAAAATATTAGTCGTATGGGAAAGAATAATTTAGTTTATGAACTTCCTTATTCAAAGGAGCGGGAGTTAAATACATTGGTCGAAAATAGACGGGCATATACGTTAAATAACTTTGAACTTAACGTGTACGAAACTTATCAAGCCAGCCATCTTGTACCCCTCAAATTTAATGATATGGTCATAATCAATATGCTCAAAGGCAAAAAAGTGATGCATCTGGAAGATATTCCTGCTTTTGAATATCTGCCTGGTGAAACACTCGTCCTACCCGCGCATAGAGCTATGAAAATTGATTTTCCCGAGGCACAAATGAAGCAGCCAACTCAATGTACCGCGCTTTTAATCGCTGCAGATAAAATTCAAGAGTCTATAGAATTCCTCAATAAAGCTTATCCAAAAGCTAATAATCAACTTTCTTGGAATTTTTCATGGAATAAATTTCATTTGGTCAATACGCATGAACTCGCAACTTTAACCAATAAGTTGTTTAGCAATATGATTAGTGATGATCCTTTAAAAGATGTTCTCGCTGATTTATTGTTTAAAGAATTACTTGTTAGAATCATCCAGCAGCAGCAACTCGGAGAACTAATGGATGATAATGCGCCAATTAATGACGCATTGGCTCAATTAAAAACCTACATACGGGAAAATCTAACTGAAAAATTGACAGTTGATGATTTAAGCCTAAAAGCGAATATGAGCAAAGCCAGTATGTTCAGGCTCTTTAAAGATGAATTTGGAATTACTCCAATGGAATTGGTAATTCAAGAAAGATTAAGAAAAGCTAAGGAAATGCTGTCCGCAAATATGACTATAAAGGAGGTTTGTTATGCCTGTGGCTTTTCAGATGTCAATTATTTCATTAGATTATTTAAATCTAGAGAACAAATTACACCAGGTAATTACCAACGGAAAATAGATTTTACCGTTTCATAGCTCGATCAAGCTCTCGTTTGCTTTCTCTTTCTTTGATGGTCTCGCGTTTGTCGAAATCTTTTTTACCTTGGGCTAAGGCAATTTCAACTTTTGCAAATCCTCTTTCATTTATAAAAATACGAAGAGGAACTATCGTAAAACCTTTTTCTTCTCCTTTTTCACGAAGTTTCTTCAATTCTTTTTTGCTTAAAAGTAATTTTCTGTCCCTTTTCGATTCATGATTATAGAAGGATCCAAAGGAATATTCGGCAATATGCATATTACGGATATACAGCCCATCTTCAAAAAATGCGCAGAAACTATCGTTGATATTTGCCTTCCCCTCACGAATGGATTTTATCTCGGTACCCAAAAGTGCTAAGCCCGCAACATAGGTGTCAAGTAGGTGATACTCAAAGGATGCGCGTTTGT
>JBEBTR010000023.1:0-28674 GCA_040393725.1 Sphingobacterium endophyticum
AAATCACAAAAATTTCTTTTAGTTAATCATATTCATTAACTTGCCCCTGCTTTAGGGGTGTCTGCAATTGTTGCAGGCTGAGATTTTACCCTTACAACCTGATCTAGATCATACTAGCGTAGGGAAAAGTAAAATGTCTTCATGGGTGTTCTGTACCTATTGTCGCCATTCCTAAAGCTTCTTTGCTTAATCTAATTTGGAATGGTACTAAAAATCAATCAACAATTAATAAACTTTGCATTTCCACCGAAAAACTTAGCGGAACTTATTCAACTGGAGCTGAAAGGCAAAACTAAAGGAATTGCTATTGCCCTAAACAATCAGGTAATACCTCAGGAAAGTTGGCCATCTACCCCGCTCTCAGAAAACGATTCTATTCTAATAATTGCCGCTACCCCAGGCGGATAACAAATAATATTTGAAGACATGACAGAACAGAAAATCACAACAAATCCTTTCCCTAATTCTAGGAAAGTTTTTATTCCCGGCAATATCCACCCCATTAAAGTAGCAATGAGGGAAATAACCTTAAGCCCTACCAAACTTAGTAATGGCAGATTTGAAGTGAATCCTTCCATCACCATCTACGACACTTCAGGGCCATATACGGATGAAACCTCAGAAATTGATATTCGAAATGGTATTGATAGAATTAGAGATCACTGGATTTTAGACCGAGAAGATGTGGACGTTTTGGATGAAATAAGTTCATCCTACGGCCTACAAAGATTAAAGGATAGCAACCTGGACAAGCTCAGGTTTTCCTATAACCACAAACCTAAAAGAGCCAAGGCTGGCAAAATCGTTACTCAGTTGCATTATGCTAAAAATGGGATTATCACTCCCGAAATGGAATATGTAGCAATTCGTGAGAATCAGAAGAATGATCAGTTAGCAAATGCTACAAAAGGAATGTCACATCAACATGCTGGAGAAAGTTTTGGTGCCAATACTCCTAGATACATTAGTCCGGAATTTGTCCGGCAAGAAATTGCAGCTGGCCGAGCCATCATTCCAAACAACATTAATCATCCTGAAAGTGAACCCATGATTATTGGCCGTAATTTTTTGGTTAAGATTAATGCGAACATTGGAAATAGTGCTGTAAGCTCCAGCATTGAGGAAGAGGTTGAAAAGGCCGTCTGGGCATGCCGATGGGGAGCTGATACAATTATGGACCTTTCCACTGGAAAAAACATTCATGAAACTAGAGAATGGATCATTCGGAATTCTCCTATTCCAATTGGAACTGTCCCTATTTATCAGGCATTGGAAAAAGTAAAAGGCATACCTGAGGACCTTACTTGGGAGATTTTTAAAGACACTTTAATTGAACAGGCAGAACAAGGCGTTTCTTATTTTACAATCCATGCAGGGGTATTATTAAGATACATTCACCTTACTGCCAAGAGAGTTACCGGGATAGTTTCTCGCGGGGGTTCTATCATGGCTAAATGGTGTTTATATCATCATAAGGAAAACTTTTTATACACGCACTTCGAAGATATCTGCCAAATCATGAAACAATATGACGTTGCTTTCTCATTAGGAGATGGGTTAAGACCCGGTTCCATTGCGGACGCCAATGATGAGGCTCAATTTGCAGAATTGGAGACCCTTGGTGAATTAACAAAAATAGCATGGAAACATGATGTTCAAGTTATGATAGAAGGTCCTGGACATGTTCCAATGCACATGATTAAAGAAAACATGGAAAAGCAGTTGAAAGAATGTGACGAAGCTCCCTTTTATACTTTAGGACCACTAACAACTGATATTGCCCCAGGATATGACCACATTACCTCTGCCATAGGTGCAGCAATGATAGGTTGGTATGGATGTGCCATGCTATGTTATGTCACACCAAAAGAACATCTGGGACTTCCAAATAAAAAAGATGTAAAGGATGGAGTAATAACCTATAAGTTGGCAGCTCATGCAGCTGATTTGGCTAAAGGCCATCCTGGCGCACAATATAGGGACAATGCACTCAGCAAAGCTCGCTTTGAATTTAGATGGGAAGACCAATTCAATTTATCCCTTGACCCAGTTACCGCTAGATCGTTCCATGATGAAACCCTGCCTGCAGATGCTGCAAAAGTTGCTCACTTTTGCTCCATGTGTGGACCCAAATTTTGTTCAATGAAAATTACCCAGGAAATCAGGGACGCAACAGAAGAAGGAATGTTAGAAAAATCCAAAGAATTTATTGAAAAAGGGAAAGAAATCTATTTATGATCATAGTCATATCCCCTGAGAAAACTATTAAGAATGAAATAAATCATGTTAAAACCATGTTAGATCATGGACTTGATTTATTTCATTTTAGAAAATATGGAATGGAAAAAAATGATGCAATAAACTACCTCGCTCAATTGAACCCACATTATTTAGACCGAATAGTCCTTCATACCCATCATAATCTAATTGAGCAATTCAATATTAATAAACTTCATTTTAATTCGATGGACAGAAAAAGCAATAAATACAAAGGATATTTAGACCAATATACTCTTTCAACCTCAACACACAGTATATCAGAATTTAATAATCTGGGATCTGAATGGAATTATGCCTTTATAAGCCCATTATTTCCTAGCATTTCCAAATCCGGATATGGTAATCAAAGCAGATTAATGGAACAACTTATTTCCATCAATAATAAAGATGTTCATGCCGTGGGTTTAGGTGGGATTCATAGAGAAAACATGAATACAGTATTACAAAACCACCTTTCTGTTGCTTTAATGGGCTCAATTTGGAATCAATCGGATCCAACCGACTACTTTTTATCATGTAAAAGAACTGCAGACTGCCTTAATATAATATGAACGAGCTTACAAGAATACAATATATATCCAGTGGAAAAAGCCTGACTGAACAGGAAAAAAACATTAAAACAGCGTTAGATGCTGGAGTTACTTGGGTTCAATTACGATGGAAAAATTTTAGCAGCTATAAAGAGCTGTTAAAATTGGCCTCTCTAACTAAAGATCTTTGTAAATCCTACAGTGCAACCTATATCATAAATGATCACATTGACTTAGCTAAAGATCTCGATTCTGATGGTGTTCATTTAGGATTAAAAGACGAACCTATTTTCCATGCCAGGTTGGCATTAGGAACAGAGAAAATTATTGGTGGAACCGCGAATTCCTATCCCGATATTTTACAGCGGAATCGCGAAGGATGCAACTACATAGGACTTGGACCATGTCGTTTTACAAAGAGTAAAGAAAACTTAAGTCCAATTTTGGGACTAGAAGGGTACCATAGTTTGACATCCATATTACGCGAAGATAGAATTAAGTCCGTTCCAATATTTGCAATTGGAGGTGTTACGAAAAACGATATTCCAGCTTTGATTGAAGCTGATATTTATGGTGTAGCTATCTCTAGCAGCATTAATAATCAACCGAATTCTATATCCATTATGAAAAAATATTATGAAGAATACACTCAAAATAGCAGATAAGACTTTTCAGTCAAGATTATTTTTAGGTACGGGAAAATTTGGAGACTTGGAACAGATGTCAAAATCAATACAGGTTTCTGAAAGTGAATTGGTAACATTGGCTTTAAAACGAATAGACCATCAGTCTGGCCACGATCATTTACTTGATTCCATAAGCTTAGAAAATATTAATCTTTTACCCAACACCTCAGGAGCAAGAAATGCTAAAGAGGCCATTTTAGCAGCCCAGCTTTCTCGGGAAGCTTTTGAAACCAATTGGGTAAAACTGGAGATTCATCCTGATCCTAGGTACTTACTTCCAGACCCAATAGAAACCTTAGCCGCTACTGAAGAGTTAGCTAAACTTGGGTTCGTTGTATTGCCATATATTCATGCAGATCCAGTATTATGCAAAAGATTGGAGGAAGCAGGAACTGCAGCTGTAATGCCACTAGCCTCTCCTATAGGCAGTAATAAAGGATTGAAAACAATTGACTTTCTAGAAATTATTATAGAACAGGCAAAGGTTCCAGTTGTGGTGGATGCCGGAATTGGCAGTCCATCAGATGCTGCAAAAGCGATGGAAATTGGTGCCGATGCTGTGCTTGTTAATACTGCTATTGCTACCGCAACAAACCCAACAAAAATGGCTGAAGCTTTTAAACTTGCTGTAATTTCCGGAAGAATAGCATTTGAATCTGGTCTCTCGATTCAAAACCAACATGCTATAGCTTCTTCTCCCCTAACCTCATTTTTACTGGATTAATCTATGGACATTAAGACTTATTTAAATCAGAATAGTTGGTTTGAAGTTCAAGAAAAAATTAAGAAATGTACAGCATTTGATGTTGAAGTATCCTTAAAACGAACAAAAAAAAATACCTATGATTTTTTGAATCTGATTTCTCCGGCCGCCGAAAACTTCCTTGAAGAAATGGCTACCCTAAGCCAGAAATTAACCCAGCAGCGGTTCGGAAAAACCATTCAATTATTTGCACCAATGTACTTGAGCAATGAATGTCAAAACATTTGTACTTATTGCGGCTTCAGTATGGACAATAAAATCAAAAGAAAGACCCTAAGTAATACGGAAATTATTGTTGAAGCTATGGCATTAAAAGATATGGGAGTAAATCATATTTTATTAGTTTCTGGTGAAGCCAATAAAATCGTAGACACCCCGTACTTTCTTAATGCAATTCAACTTCTGAAACCCTTTTTTGCCAACATTTCAATCGAAGTTCAACCCTTATCAGAAGAAGATTATCGGCTTTTACATATGGCCGGGGTACATTCAGTATTAGTTTATCAAGAAACCTATCATGAGGAAGTTTACAAATCCTACCATCCAAAGGGGAAAAAATCAAATTTCAATTACAGACTAGATACGCCAGACCGAATTGGAAATGCAAGAATACACAAGATCGGAATGGGAGTTTTATTAGGATTGGAAGACTGGCGGATTGATAGTTTCTATAATGCAATGCATCTAGAATATTTGCAGCGCACATATTGGCAGACCAAATATTCTGTTTCATTTCCCCGATTAAGGCCAGCGGAAGGATTTGTTGAGCCAAATTTTATAATGGAAGACAAGCACCTACTTCAGTTAATTTGTGCTTATCGAATTTGGAATCCAGACCTTGAAATTTCAATATCAACCCGTGAGAATGAAAACTTTAGAAATCACATCATAGGATTGGGGGCTACAACGATGAGCGCGGCATCTAAAACAAATCCTGGAGGTTATGCAGTTGATCCTCAGTCTTTGGAGCAGTTTGAAATTTCGGATGAAAGATCAATGGAAGAGATCAAAAACAGAATCATTTCGCAAGGATATGACCCCGTAATGAAAGATTGGGATTTATGTTTTTCGTCAACTCAATAAATTTTACAACTTTTGGGAATGGACTTTAAGCGATATAGCAGACAAATATTTATGGAAGAAGTTTCCATTGAGGGACAACGTAAAATAAATGCCGCAAAGGTGCTAATTATAGGGGCTGGTGGCTTAGGCTCTCCTGTAATTCAATATTTAGCAGCTGCGGGAGTGGGAAAGTTGGGGGTTGTTGACTTTGACAACTTAGAAATCCATAACCTTAATAGGCAGGTGATTCACCAAGAAAAGTTCATTGGCAAGCCTAAAGTTGAAAGCGCGAGGAATTTCATAGCCGAATTTAATACCAGCATTGAATTTATTCCCATCCATGAAAAATTGGATGCAATGAATATCCAAGATATTTTTGAAGGATATGATCTTATTGTGGATTGTTCAGATAACTTTGACACCCGTTATTTAATCAATGATTTTTGTGTCAAATTTAAAATACCGTTAGTTTACGGAAGTATATTTTCCTTTGAGGGTCAGGTAGCAATATTTAATTATAAAGGAAGTAAATCCCTAAGAGATCTATTCCCTGAAGCTCCAAAAGATGAGGATATACAAAATTGTGACCAATTCGGAGTACTTGGTGCATTACCCGGAATCGTCGGAAGCATGATGGCTATGTTAGCTTTAAAAGTTATCATCGAACTTCCAGTGCAAAGCAATCTATTAACAATAATAGATTGCTATGAATGGAAATTCACCCAAATAAAATTTTAAAGGTAGATTTTAATGTGATCATTTACTTAATCTTCTTTTGAACCATCATCCGCCATTCTTACGATTTTTGGATGAAAACTAGCCACAACATCTACAAGGTCGGTTTGAGCCTTCATTACAGTATGAATATCTTTATATGCCATTGGAGCTTCATCTAAGTCAGCACCAATTAAAGTAATACCTAAATCTTCCAATTGTTTATTTACATCATTCCTAGAAAGAGTTTTTATTGCCATTGTTCTGCTCATTAACCTACCTGCCCCATGTGATGCCGAATTTATAGCATTGACTTGCCCTTTACCTCTAACCAGGAATCCGGCTGTAGCCATGGATCCCGGAATGATACCCATCACACCTTCTGCTGCTGGGGTAGCTCCTTTCCGATGAACTATAACTTCTTCTCCTTTCCAAGATTCTTTCCAGGCAAAATTATGATGGTTCTCAATTTTTGCCAATCGTTCTGCACCAAGCTCTGTCAAAACTTTTTCATGAATCACCTCATGGCAAGCAGAAGCATAATCACCTGCTAAATTCATGGCCAACCAATACTCTTGTCCTTCTGCCGAATCCAAATCAAAATAAGCTAAATGCTTCGCCTCATAGGGAAGCTTACAAATTTCCATCGCAATCTTGGTGTATTTACCAGCAATTGTGGCACCTAATCCTCTTGAGCCAGAATGAGTCAATAGAGCCAAATAATTCCCTTTAGGTATTCCTAATTCAACATCATTTTCCTTGAATTCCATCACACCAAACTCAACAAAGTGATTACCCCCTCCAGATGAACCAAGTTGAGTCCAAGCTTTATCCTTCAAAGATTTAACCAGATCATTCTCCTGAAAAAGAGAATTTTCTAAAACTTCATGATCAAAACGCTCATGTTTTAAAAATCCATTCCCTGCTCCGAATCGTGTTGTTTTTAAAACAATCTTTTTCAGCTCTTCCCGATTAGTTTCAATATAGGATGAAGGTAAGTCGAAAATAGATAATGCCATTCGACATCCAATATCAACTCCGACTGCATATGGAATAATGGAATTATTTGTTGCCAAAACTCCGCCGATGGGAAGACCATAGCCTTGATGCGCATCGGCCATTAATGCTCCTCCAACGGTTATTGGCAATTTCATCGCGGTATTCATTTGTTTCCTGGCTCCTTCCTCGATATGCTCCTCCCCATAAATCTGATAAGGCTCTATCTCCGTTTTTAGCTTAATATATTCTTTTTCCAATCGTGTAACATTTAACAACATTTTGGATAGCGGTGCAAAATTTTTATCTTCTAGATATCCCTCTGGATTCTCTAAAACATCCTTAAATTTTTGAAGCATTTCTTCTCGATTAAATCCTAATCTTTTTTTATTGATTTGTAAGGCAACACCTAATGCTTCATTCTCTTTATATCCTATGGCAATTAAATCATTACCATTAATTCTTCTGTTTTCCATTTGTAATTAATTTATTAAAATTTTATCAAATCTGAATTCTTAATTATAGCAGCAGAACCATTTTATTCTGCTGCACCTCTTTTTTATTTATTTAAAAACAATTGTTTCAATTGATCCACAATCTGACCATTCCCTGAAACTGAAATGTTATTGATTTTTTCAGCAATCTTTTCAACGTACTCCATCTCTTTCAGTCTGAATAGCATAGCATTTTCTTCCAATAACTTGGCCGTATTCATTAAACTTCTTGTGGAAGCAGTTTCTTCTCTTCGGGTTATGATATTGGCTTGCGCCCTCTTTTCGGCAACCAAAACCTGATTCATGATATCTCTTATTTCTCCTGGTAATATGATATCTTTTACACCTGCGGAAATTAAGTTCAACCCTAATCTTTCAGCTTTTTCTTTGTTATTGCTCAAAACATACTGGGATAGGGTATCCTTATTTTCCAACAAATTGTCAAGGGTATAATTTCCCACATAAGATCTTATAGCCATTTGCATCAAACCATACAATTGATTTAAATATTCGACATTTTCTATTAAGGCCTTTCTAATTTCAACCACCTTGAACTGAAGATTAAAGTTTAATCTAACCTGAACTTTATCTTTCGTTAAGATTTCTTGACCTTGGATTTCCATCTGTTGTATTCTGCTGTCAACTGTTCTTACATTAATAGAATTGAACTTGTTCCAAAAGAAATATTCACCAGTATTTAATTCTTTGACGAATTCTCCATTTACAAAAAGTAATGCATTTTGATAAACTTCAACTTGAAAGTTGGATAAATACTTCTTGAAAACACATGCTTTTAAATACGCTTTGCTGATTGTTTCTGGCACTTCATAATGTTCCATATTTTCAATTTGAAAGCAATATTCATTCATTCCCTTCCAGAAAACATGCTTTCCTACCTCTAATAAGAATTTGAAATGATTATTGACAAATACTAAACATACCTCGGTATCCATTACTTCTACAACTTCAACAAGTGCTTTGAATTCTGGTATAGTTAACAAAACATCAATGTCATGATTCACGTTGAAAGATTCTGCCATATCATAGATATTCAAGGTTTCTTTAAATCCTAACCAATAGGAACCTTCAGTCAACACACGTTTTACAACGTTGTTCTTAACTACCATACCTACCTCATTCTTGTTAATTACTATCCTTTTCATAGCTAATATTTATTTTATCATTAATGAATTATACAATTAAAAAGCATTAGTTCCATATTCATCAGTTCAAATCGGAATCTTAAGGTAGTCCTAAAACATTTGGAAAATCTTTTCTAATTCATTGACTCTTCATTTTTGATCAATGGGAATTAGAAAATGGTTTTCCTTTGTTTTAGGTCTAGCAAAAAACTACAAAGATTGTCACCAATTGCCTCTGGTTAATTTTACCTAGACCGAATACGGAACGAATTGCTTCTGATCTTTTTAGAGAAGATCAAACTCTAATTTGGACGTATAAAACGTCGGTCAACAGAAAAATGTTGAGAGGAATAATCCTCGGATTTGTTATTCGACCATTGAATTACACTGAAGAATCAGTGACAGGATTCGAACCTGCAACACAAATTATGATCTATAAAATTTCATTACTATCAGTATACTTTTGCTAAGCACTACCCTGCTATACAGAAACAGGTGACTTGGATAGTAAATCCAGATTATAGAACATATATCCATACGGATATATATCGTTTTAAAAAGCTTTCGCTTGATTAATCAAAGAACTATGTCATTTCCGACAACACAAAGATGCAAGCACTTCTACGCAATCGTAATGCGCAATAAAAAAATAAATCAAAATATTTTTTAATTTCATTATAAACATCTAATATTAAGAGAATTATTTTTAACTTAATTTTATAAACAAGTTTAAAAAAATGCTATCTACGCAGATTAATTGCGTAGTTATTTTCATTTATTTAGATTTGAAACATCAATTATTAGAATTACGAATATGTCCGCAAATAAGCTCGCTTTAATTAGATATAAAATCATCGACCAATGCTTAAGACAAAAGCATAGGAAATGGACTTTAGAAGATTTGATTGAGAAGGTATCTCAAGGACTCTATGAACTTGAGGGAATAAATAATGGAATCAGCAAAAGGACAATACAAGGAGACATTCAACTCATGCGAAGTAATAAGTTAGGCTATAATGCTCCAATTGTTGTCAGAGAGCGACGATATTATTCTTATGAGGACCCGAAATACAGCATCAGCAATTCTCCAATTTCTATTATTGATATGGAAAAGATGAAAGATGCTGTGGACCTGCTTAAACACCTAAATGGTTTTTCTTTTTTTGATGAAATGAGTGATTTGATTGTCCGTTTGGAAAGTCACCTATATTCCAGTTCAACTAATGGAAAGTCGATTGTTCAGATGGAGGGTAATCCTTTATTGAAAGGCCTGAAATGGATCAGTCCGATTTATCATGCAATTAAAGAAGAGATCCCTTTATTAATAAAGTATAAATCCTTTAGGTCACAACAAGCTATTGAAAAGATTTATTACCCCTACTTGTTGAAGGAATTCAGGAACCGATGGTTTTTAATCAGTAAACAAAAAAATGGAAGTACATTAACCACACTAGCTTTAGACAGGATCGAAGATATTGATGAGATGGCAAAAAACAGTTTTGTACCGTATCATGGGGTTAACCTAGATCGATATTTTGAAGATGTCATTGGCGTAACAAAGTCTGAAAAGGATCGAGCTAATAAAGTTTTGTTACAAATAGACAAATCCAATGCCCCCTATGTCGAAACCAAACCTTTGCATTCGTCACAGCAAATCCTAAATAAAAATGAGGATGGCAGTATAATTATCAGAATTGATGTGGTCCTAAATTTTGAATTGGAACGGGAAATACTTGGTTTTGGAGAATGTATTAAGGTTTTAGCTCCATTATCATTACAGAAGCGAATTCAATACAGGCATTTTAAAGCACTTAATAAATATGTAGATATAGCATATAAGCAAGTTGAAAATAAAGATGGCAAGAACTAGAATTCTACCTTTACAGTCTCTAGGGTGTGACTTATTGCGTACATTTAATCATCTATTTTAAAAACAAGAATGAAAAAAATCTACCCTTCGGAAGAGAAATCCAGAAAAGTCACCTCTGGACCTGTTCGTGAAAAGGCAAGAACGATGAATAAAATCATCAATGCTGTTGGAAAAGTATTAAAAAAGCAAGGATATCCAGGACTTACTATAGCGAATATAGCGTCTGAAGCAAAAGTTGATAGAAAACTGATTTACACCTATTTTGACAATTTAGATAATCTTGTAGAAATTTACATTCAAAAACGTGATTATTGGAAAACAAAGGCAAAATCAACGATTTCTTCCCTGCTGGCAAAAGAAACAATTAGTGAAGAAGAAATGCAAACTTTGCTAATCGGGCAATTTGATACGGTTATGAATGACACTATCTTACAGCGCATCCTACAGTGGGAATTATCCGAAGAAAAAGAAATCCTTAGAAAATTAGCTGACGAACGAGAAGAGATTGGTGAACAATTAATTCAGAAATACGAAAAGGGAAAACCTGGAAATCAACAGACTGATATCCGTGCGACTTTGGCATTACAGACAGCAGGCCTATATTATCTTGCTATGCATGCCCAGACTAATGGAAGTACATTCTGTGGATTAGACTTAAGTACGGAACCCGATCGGCAGAGAATAGTTCATGCTTTGAAAAATATCTTGAGCAAAGACCATTCATGAAAAGGATTATTACCATAGCACCTGATTTAACACTAAAGGCTATTGTTGAAAGTGATGCCATCCGAATGTATAACATCATCAATTCTGAACGTGAATATTTAGGTAAATGGCTACCTTTTGTGCAATTCACCAATAAGCTGGAGGACAGCAAGGGTTTCGTTGAAATGGCAATCTTAAATAGGAAATTAAAAAAGGATTATGTGTACAAAATTTGTTTAGATGACCGTATGATAGGATTAATTGGCACTAAAGAGGTAGATCTAATAAATAAAAGTACAGAGATTGGATATTGGCTTTCCAAAGACTTCCAGCAAAGAGGCATTATGACCCGTGCTGTAGATATTTTAATAAAAGAACTTTATGATAATCTAAATCTGGAACGTATTCAAATTTGCTGTGCAATTGGCAATGAGAAAAGCATAAATATACCAAGGCGTTTGGGCTTTAAGCTGGAAGGAACCAAAAGAAATGGCGAATGGATTGGCAACTATCAATTCCGGGACCTATTGGTATTCAGTAAATTGAAATCCGAAACGGAATAAAAAAACCGACTCATAAGAATCGGTTTTTTATGTTATAAAACAATTAATTATTGTTTTGATTTCTAGCTTCCTTCATCGGATTGCTTTCTGCAGATTGTCCACGTACAGCCCTCCCATTTTGTTGGTAAAGCTCAAACCTTGAAGGTTGCGATGTCCTTGGCCATGCATTGTTTGATTCATCAATATCAGCTGTTTCTCTCAATGGATCTAACTGAACTGATGCCACCTGTTTATCCTTGGCAAATACTTTAGTGACTTCCGTTTCATTTAATCTCCAAATATAAGCCGGAATTCTATCGATTTCTTTACTCCCATCTGTAAATGTCCACTCTATTATCAATGGCATGACTAAACCACCATTATTTTTAAAGTTAAGCTCATAGAAGGATGTCTTGCCGTTAAATATATCCTTCTCTTTATCATTCAGCGTATTATAGAATTGTTGATAACTTGCTTCGTCAGAAGGCTTTACAGCAAAACGATCCCATTTATTATAAAAGTCCAACAATGAAGTATCTTTTTCAACAAGAAAAGCCATGTTTTCGGCCATATTTCGTTGACGAGTTATGCTGTTCAAATCTTTATCAAAGGCCTCTTTTCTTTGCTGCTGCGTGCTTTTAGGCTCAGCACCCGTCATTCTATACTGTGTTACATTTTCCAAAGAAATTTCTACAGGATCCGTCGTAAAGAACCAACCTCTCCAAAACCAATCTAAATCAACAGCTGACGCATCTTCCATCGTTCGGAAAAAATCTGCAGGTGTTGGGTGCTTAAATTCCCAGCGTTTTGCATATTCCTTAAAAGCATAATCAAATAACTCCCTGCCCATGATGGTTTCCCTTAGAATATTTAATGCTGTTGCAGGTTTTGCATAGGCATTTGGTCCAAATTGGACAATATTTTCTGAGTTCGTCATAATAGGTTCCAACTGATCTTTCGGCAATCTCATGTAATCTGTAATTTTATATGCTGGACCACGACGAGAAGGAAAATCCTTATCCCATTCCTGCTCTGTTAGATACTGTAGAAATGTATTCAATCCTTCATCCATCCATGTCCACTGCCGTTCATCTGAATTGACAATCATCGGAAAAAAGTTGTGACCAACTTCATGGATAATCACGCCAATCATACCATATTTAACCGCTTCTGTATAAGTTCCATCTTCATCCGCACGTCCGTAGTTAAAACAAATCATTGGATACTCCATTCCATTGGCTGCTTCAACAGAAATGGCAACAGGATAGGGATATGGAACTGAATACTTTGAATAGGTCTTTAACGTATGTGCAACTGCCTTTGTTGAATATCTACGATATAGTGGATAGGCTTCAGGTCCATAATAGGACATGGCTAATGGCTGATTCCCTTCAATACCTTCGTTTACTTTCAACGCATCCCAAATCAAACGGCGGGATGTAACAAAAGCAAAATCCCTTACATTCTTCGCTTCATAAACCCATGTTTTTTTTGTCGTTGCTTTTTGTTGAATTGCTTTTTTAGCATCATCTAGGGTTACTATTTCAACAGGTTCCATGGAGTTTTGCGCTTGCTTCCAACGTGCTAGTTGTGTAGAATTCAATACTTGATTGTAATTGATACATTCACCTGTCGCTCCAACAATGTGGTCAGAAGGAACTGTAATATTTACTTTATAATCTCCAAAAACTAATGCAAATTCTCCCCTTCCTGTGAATTGCTTATTCTGCCAGCCCTGGAAATCTGAATATACGGCCATGCGAGGAAACCATTGTGCTATAGTGTATAGATAGTTATCATCCTTTGCAAAATGTTCATAACCCCCTCTTCCATGTTCAACCATTCTGTCCGAAATCTTATAGTCCCAATCAATTTTAAGAACAATCTTTGCTCCCGGTTTCAAAGGGGTCGGCAAATCTACACGCATCATGGTGTAATTGATGGTATAGTCCAATGCTTTATTCGCACCATCCGTAATCTTATGGATATTGACGCCATAGCCTTTCTTTTGAGGGACCATTTCTTTTAACTCATCCAATGACATTCTTTCGCGTAGGCTACTCTGATCAAATCTTTTACTTTCAGCTTGGTCAGCATGCTCGTTCTCATCCAGCTGTAACCATACATAGCTGAGTGGATCAGGTGAATTGTTAGTATAAGTTATGGTTTCAGAACCTTTTAGGATTTGATTTTGATCATCAACCTCCACGTCAATGACATAGTCAGCTTTTTGTTGCCAATACATGGATCCAGGCGCCCCAGATGCAGTCCTGAAAATATTCGGATCAGAAAGTAAGTTACCCAATTGCTCAAACTTATTCCCATGGTTTGAACCAGGGTTATGCTGCATTTGAGCATGAGAGGAATGTAGGCTTACTGATCCTAGCAATGCCAAACAAAGAGATTTAATTAATTGACTATATGGTTTCATAATGGAATACGTTCAATGGCCATAATAAATGAAATACCGATCACAGCAGAAGATAAAAAGAAACTCCAATCTCGGTTTGAAACTGCAAAAATCTTAAGCATGAGTTCGGATAATAGAATTACAAAAAAGACAATGATTAATTGTCCGAATTCTAAACCTATATTGAAAGACAGTAAAGGCAATAAAATATTTGCCTCCTGCCCTAGTAAGGATTGTAAATAATTTGAAAAACCTAATCCATGGATAAGACCAAAGCAAAGGGTCATCACATATAAAATGTATGGATTGCGTTGTTTCCGTTTTTTTGGAAGGTTATAAAGTGCAGTAATTAAAATCGTGATTGGAATTAAAAACTCTATCCAACTTGTATCTATACGAATTATTTTAAATACTGCTAAGGCCAACGTAATGGAATGGCCTACAGTAAAAGCAGTTATCAACCATAATATCCGTCTCCAATCTTTTAAAGTATAACTACAACATAGGACCAAAACGAAAAGAATATGATCATAACCATTTAGGTCTAGGATATGTTGCCAACCAAGTTGAAAATAGATGGAAAAATCACTCATTATTTAGGTTCTTGTAATAAAAACATAACAAAATTAAGATTATTTTAATATTGACAAATGCATTTAAAGATTTTAAATAATTTAGCACATAATTGTTGCAAAAAAACAGGTAAATGAAATTGAATAAAATAAAAATAGGATTAATAGCATTATGTTTATTCATTACGATTTTGGCATATGCTCACCCATTCTATGTTAGTATAACAGCTATTGACTTTAATCCTACTAAAAAAAGAGTAGAAATTTCCTGCCGCCTGTTTTATGATGATCTTGAGGTAGCATTAAAAAACCATTCGGGTAAAAAAATAGAGATTATAAATCCAAAAAATAAATCCGTAACTGATTCGGCTATAGCAAAGTACATTCGACAGAACCTTAAGTTAGCTTTAGATAATAAGGATCGAAACTTAAAATATATTGGTTATGAGATAGAAGAAGATGTAGCCTGGTGCTATTTCGAAGTTTCAGATATTCAAAATCTTCATAAGATGGATATTATAAATCAATTGCTTTATAAGGATTTTAAATCCCAATCCAATATCATGCATATCAACGTGAATAACGTTAAGAAAAGCACAAAACTTGATAACCCTAAGAGAATTGCCTCTTTTAGTTTTTAAGACTGCATTAATGTATGAAGGGTAAACTGAGTTAGAGGAAATACGAACTCAGTAGAAACACAAAATGCTTTTTTCTCAAAAAGCACATCTAATTTTAATTTGGTTTGTAAGAAGAGTTAACTCTTTTTGTTAACACTTCTATTCTGTGGACTAGGTTGGTTACCGATAAATCCTACATTCGTTACATAAAATGAAAATGGATTCTGGATTAATTTTTCTCTTTTTGTTCTTTCTTTTTTAATCATATTATTAACCTTTCTTTTATTGTCTGCTAATAATATAACAAATTCTAAGCCAAAAAACAAATTTTGTTAGTTATAAATAACACGTTAGACATTCTCTAACCATTTTAAATCATTCCCTAAGCCAAATTAACAGCATGTCTATGGAGGAATTCTGACGGAGAGCTATGTAAAATATGTTTAAATACTCTATTGAAGTGAACAACTGTATTAAATCCACATTGGTAAGCAACTTCTGAAATATTTTCCGTTGATTTATTGATTAATAACTGACAGGCTTTTTCAATCCTAATTTCATTTAAAAACGTTACATACGTTTTCATAGTATGCTTTTTAAAGTATTTACAAAAGGCTGAAGGTGTCATATGAATTAATTTTGCAACCGCATCAATGCTGATTTCCTTATTATAATTTTCTAAGGAATACCTTAATACCTCATTAATCCGTACACCAACCTTATCATTGAAATTAGATTCCGGCAGTCCTGAATATAAAGAAATCATCTCTTTCTCATTCGCTATTAAATAATCGAATATTTCTAGAACGCGCATTAATTTCGGAAGGCCGTCTTCTCTTAATAAGGATTGAAAGATCGATCGGATTGGAAGACTGTATTTTTGGAGTAGCTTCTTGCTTGAATCTAATAATTTAAAAATATCCCTAATTCTATGTAGTTCCTGCATATTGAAAAATGCCTGCATTTTATCAAAAGCTACGAATATATGCACAACGTGTATTTGTTCATCATCCGGCGTCTCTTTAATAAAGATATGGGGATCATTGGCTTTCAGGATATAAATTTCATTCTCAAAGAATGGCTGAATCAAGTTGCCAATTACAACAGAACCGCGACCTTTTAAAATATAGGATATTTGAATTTCTTTATGCCTATGGTAGTGACTGTAGAACTCATTCCTTAGGTCCTCTTGAATATAAAATGACCCTGCACCAAAGGCAGGCACAGTAAATTCAATCGGATATCTCGATTCCATGGTCTTTAACGCTTCCATACATTCCAATTTTTTTCCCCATTCCGTTGGTTAGACGATCCTGAAGAATATGATATTCATAATTTAGTTAAAACAAAAATATCATTTTTTTGGAAATGCATACTATAATTTGAAAATATTATATACTTAAAACTAAACATTCCAAGTTTATCAAGAAATTTTTTTAATAATTTAAATCTTAAACAACAGTAAATCAAAATATTAGATGATAAAAAAAATGATCAGCCCTGACCACGACATTCAATTAAAGAATTAGACCATAACTCTTGTTTTCGTTATTAGTTCAGAATTTAACACAAGCTGCTGAAGATGCTCTTCTTTCATTTGGTTAAATAAAATGGTAACACTTTCTTTTGCCAATTGCTCAATAGGTTGTTTTACATGAATTATTGGATGGTAGAAGAAATCATATACTTCGCTAAAATCAAAACACATCACATTAAGATCTTGAGGGATTTTAACCTCATGTTGAGTTAAATATTTTAACCCTGCAACTGAAAGGGTATTGGTAGCAAAAACAATAGCATCAGCTTTCTGCTCATTTAAAATAACTTCAATTGTCGAGGCTAGCTCATCATGCTGTTTGCTGAAATTGATTTTATAAACTTGGGAATATATTTCTGATGTAGCATCTAAAAAACCTTGCTCTCGATCTTTCATATGTTGCAGTGTGCTATTATATGCTATAAAAGCAAGATTCTTATAGCCCATGCCTAATAAATGGCTGACAGCATTCTGCATGGATTCTTTATTATCTGTTACCACATAACTGGAGTTTACATGATCAAAATGTCTATCAATTAGGCAAATAGGAATTCCCAAAGAGATTATATATTCGATAATTTCTTCTGAATGGTCTGGAGGAGAAATGATAAATCCATCTACCTGTCTTTTGATGAAAACTTCGACCAGGTTTTTTAATTTCTCAGTGCTCTCATCCGAACTTCCAATAATGGTGGTCAAACCATATTTTCCTGATTCATCTTCAACAGCTCTTGCTATAGATGCAAAAAATGGATTGGATATATCAGCAACAATTAGTCCTATCGTATTTGTCTTCCCCGTTTTTAAGCTTTTGGCAATATGGTTGGGTTGGTAATTTAATTCTTTGGCAACTTGTCTTATTTTCTCTGCAGTTTCTTTCCCCACACGCCCCTTTTCCTCGTTGCCACTCAATACATAAGACACCAATGCCGTAGATACTCCAATCTTTAGAGCAATATCTTTTAATGACACTTTTTTCACCATCTTGTAAATATATTATTTATAGTTTATTAATTTATATTGCTTACCTCTTACTGAGCACAGTTTCTCCCCAATGATCAATAATTCTATTGTAAGCTTCTGCCGCAGCCCCATTTCCCCAATCATAAATGCTGAACTCACCGATCCCAATCCCATTAGAATCCGTAAAACCATCGTGACCGTAGTTTTCCATCATAAATCCATAATCTTCAATTCCCAAAAACGGCCAGCGCTGTTGCCATTGCTCCTTTGTTTCTTTATTTTCGGGAGTATACATCATCACGAAAGATGCTTTTAATGCTGCAATCCCTCTTTCAAAGTAATCCTTACGATCAAGTTTCAACCCATAATCCATAATTAATTCAGCAAATAGACTTTGCCTAGAATCATTCCATTCAGCATCGGCATTCATAACCCCAAAACCTCCTAAAGCATGGATATAAATAAATGATGGTTGCCAAACAGATTGCCACATCAATAATTCGTCTAATACTCTTTGACCAACTTTTAGATGATGTCTTTTCCCTGTCAATCTGAAGGCCTCCATTTCCGCTTGAGCAGTATAGAAAATACTCAAAGTGTTCTGTTTATACATATTATTGCGTTTAACCTTTTGGCCTACTAATGAATCATGACCGAATCGACTACAAGACCAATAAGTTTCAAAATCCTCCCATTTCCCCTCAGGTATGATTTCTTCTTCTATTATTTGTAGAGCTTTGAGAGCCGCAATTTTATATTGTTCATTTTTTGTAATTTGAAATAGCCTTAACAAAAAGGTTACTGACAATGCTGATTCTGGAGATTTGCTCAAAACCTCCATATCTGTTTGATTGTTCAGATCCAACCATGCCGGAAAATATCCATCCTTACGCTGGATCTTTACTAAGGCATCTGCATAATTCTTCACGTAATCTAACAATCGCTGATCCTTTTCCAGTTCAGAATACCAATCTAGCATCAGTAGCCCAGTATAACTCATGTCTAAGACATGATACGGTGCATGCTTTACATCCCAAGTAAATGGATTCCGATTGGAATTGCCAAAATACTTTGTATCCCAACCAGCAGATCGTCTGTATTTTTTGCCATCAACTTCTACCTCTACCATTTCCGTAGCAATCAATCCCGGAAAAAATCCATTTTTTTGCGGAAAAGATAAAGCCAATTCCTTAGTCATTTCAGCATAACGTTTGAGAGAATCTATGTTTTTTCGCCGAGCAAATCGGAACAGCCCAGATGCTGACCTAAAAGAGTTAAACCACGCTTGGTTCCAAATTGATCGAAACTCTCTTTCATTGATTTCAGCAGGATAGTTAGGACTTTGAGTGACATTCACAATAAATGTTGGAGCTCCCACCTCTTTTCCATTGATCTCGAACTGCTGCCAGACAGCATCTCGCCAATATTTAAAAGCCCAATCATAAGTATTTTCTATATACGGATTTAAGTTGTCATTCCTTATTGGCTCTCCTTTTTGATACAATTTTGAACCCCAATTTTTCCACATAAAACTGTTGACGCGAGCAAATGGATTTTCAAAATCTTCTTCTGATCTTGATATCATTACAAAGAAGGCTAGTCGATAAATACCTTTTGAAAATAATGTGATATCTTCTTTTTCATAAAGGACATGTTCAGTAATCTTAGATTTTGAAAATCCAATTGACAATTTGTTGTTGACAGCATCTAAATCCAAATACCATGGTATTGGCGGCTTCTTCTCTAAAAGAGAAAGATCTGGGACAATTCCTAAATAATATTCCGAATTACTTACTATCAACGCAGGAGAGCGAAAGACATGCTGTGCAATAATATGATTATCTGTAGGCGTTAGATGTGGTGCCCAATGATATTTTGGCTTGAAATCAGGAAATATATTTAAACTTATATTTTTTAGCGACAAGTCTTTCTTGATATCCCAAATTACCTCTACCCTATACAGATTTGAATCCATTTTTTGGGTATTAATAGTAGGCTTTTCTCCTTCTACTGAACTGAAGTCAATGCTGGATATATAGGGGTCTAAACCTACTGGCAGTTTTTGAGCAATTAATTGAATAGACCATAAGTGCATCCCTACCCATATTCCTAAGATAATATATCTACTTAACCAGTTCATTTTCAAATTAAATCTTTGCAATAGCACTTCCTAAATCTTGATATTTTTTAAAGCGCAAATCATACAGTTCTTTTTTTTCTAAACAAGGGTAATACATCTTTTCGAAACCTGACCCCATTTTATCCATTGCTTCACTGAGGCTTTCATAAATACCTGAAGCAGTTGCAGCAAGCATGCTCGCTCCCATTGCACAAGTTTCTTCCGATCGATGCACTTTAATGGGCCTTTGGAGGATATCAGCTAAAGTCTGCATAACGTAATCAGATTTTTTAGCAATTCCACCAATTGCTATAACTCCTTCAACCTCTACCCCTTGTCCTTCAACATGTTCAACAATTGCCCTAGACCCAAAGCAGGTTGCCTCTACCAAGGCTTGAAATATTTGAACTGGTCCAGAAGAAAGTTTTAAATTAATAAGGCCAGCAGTTACATGTGGATCTACATTTGGGGTTCTCCTTCCGTTAAACCAATCTAAGGCAAGTTCGGAATCATGTACAATAGGCTGTTGTTTAGCCAATTCGGAAAGATCTGAAAGTAAATTTTGCTCAAGATGTTCTTTTAGTTCAAGAACTGCTTGACTACCCGATGATGCAATACCTTCCATATTATTCCTTATTGGCCACAACAGCAAATTCTTCAGCCAATTATAGACATCTCCAAAAGCAGATTGTCCAGCTTCCAACCCTATGAATTCGGGTACTATGGACCCTTGAACTTGTCCACAAATCCCTTGAATCAATTTATCTCCAAGCACTTTTTTATCGATTACCATCATATCACAAGTGGAGGTTCCCATGACTTTACACATATAACCAGGTTGAATTTGAGCACCTATTGCCCCCACATGTGCATCAATAGCTCCAACTGCAATTAATACCTCCTGAGGGAGCCCTAATGCATCTTTCCACGAATTGCTAAGTTGTCCTACAATTTGGTCTGCAGTATATACTTCATTCGGAATAGTCTGATAAATTCGATCCAATTTTGGATCTAAATGCTTAAAAAATTCAGAAGGCGGATACCCTCCTAATTCTTTTGACCATAGCGCTTTGTGACCGGCAGCACATACATTTCGTTTAATCTGGTCCGCATCTTCCAGACCAGTCAATAAATAAGGTAACCAATCACTCTGCTCAACCCAAGAATATGTTTCTTGAAAAACTTCGTGATTATTTCTCGCTAAGTAGAGCAACTTCGACCAAAACCATTCCGAGGAATACGCTCCACCACAATAACTGAGATAGTTGATCTCAAAATCCAATGCCTTCGCATTAATTTCCTCCACTTCTCTCACCGAACTATGGTCCTTCCATAGGAAAAACATAGCATCTGGATTTTCTGAAAACCGAGCTGTTAATGCTAAAGGTCTTCCCTGTTTATCAATTGCAACTGGGGTTGAACCTGTGGAATCAATGGATATTGCCCGAACTCCTAATCTTTTCTCTTCACTTATGTTCTTTAAACATTCCTTTAAACAAGCTTCTAGACTTTCTATATAGTCCAAAGGATGCTGACGGAATATATTTTTTTTCGGATTACAATATTTTCCTTCCTTCCATCGCTTGAAATAAGATACTGCAGAACTGATTACATTCCCATTTTTCGTATCAACTATTATTGCCCTAGCAGAATCTGTCCCAAAATCGACACCTATTACATATCCTTGTTCCATAAATTCTTAATTTTTAGTGTACAGGATTTGACATATCGAGATTCCCCTCAACTTTTCCAACGCCCCATATCGCAAATACAGCAATAACAACATAACAAAGAACAGGGATAATAAACCCAGTTGCCATTGAACTGTGGTCAGCAATTAATCCCATCAATGGAGGACAGAATGCCCCACCCGCAACAGCCATGACTAAAAAGGAAGACCCCTTTTTCGTCAATGTCCCAAGGTTATTTATTCCCAGGGCAAAAATGGTCGGAAACATGATGGACATAAAGAAATAGGAGAAAAACAAAGCAAAAACTGATATCCAGCCCAAATTCATGAAAACCAAAATATTAAGTATAACATTCATGATTGCATAGAAACCTAAAAGTTTATGTGGAGAAATAAATTTCATAAGGTATGAACCCGTCAATCGGCCAATCCAAAATGCCCCCATACCTCCAATTGCTAATATAAGCGAAGCAGCCTGTTCATCATTTTTAGGCATAAAAAACTCCCCGAACGTTCCCAAATTATTCATGATGTTGGATATTGGAGTCTTTAAGTCGTGAATGGCGTCAATTACATAGTTTATAAAAAAGGAGTTCGTTCCTGTCTGTGCTGCCACATATAAAAATTGTGCAATTACTGCAAAGATAAATACAGGATGCTTTAACAAATTCCGCATTGGTGGATTCTCATCATTCTCACCGGCTTCTTTTTTTTCCTTAATTTCTGGAAGCTTTATGATTAAAAAAAGTATAATTACCAATACAACCACACATCCAATTCCAATGTATGGCTTTACCAATGAATCAAATTTATCATGCTCACCTTCGGCTTGAGTTCCGAAAATCATTAATCCCCCAATCAAGGGGCCTAATATCCATCCCAATCCATTAAATGATTGCGAAATATTTATTCTTCGTGCAGCTCCCTCTTTTGATCCTAGAACAATAGAATATGGATTTGCAGCGGTTTCTAGAAAAGCTAAACCACATGCAATAACAAATAGCGCGGTTAAGAAAGGAATGAATGATGCCAATTTTGCCGCTGGATAAAACATAAATGCTCCTGCTGCAAATAAGGTCAACCCTAAAATAATGCCTTTCTGATAACCATTTTTTTTAATAAATAGGCCCGCTGGAATGGCCATCGCCAGATATCCAATATAAAGTGAAAACTGTACAAATCCGGATTGTGCCTTGGAAACATGCAACAGGTCTTGAAAATGCTTGTCAAGCACATCCAAAAAACCATGTGCAAAACCCCATAATAAAAACAGGCTACAGATAAATAAGAAAGGAACTAATAGATAATTGCCCTCATCGTCGCGAAAAAGCGATTTCTTCTTTGTGTCCATAAGCTTATTTATAAAGTGGGCCAAAAACTTCACATGCTCTGTAATCCGATCCCTCAGGATTCATCCCAAATGCTGCCCATGTAGCCGGTCTGAATATTCGATCACTGGATATATTATGCATACAAACTGGAATACGGAGCATGGATGCCATGGTTATTAGGTCATGGCCTATATGTCCATAGCTAATCGCACCATGGTTTGACCCCCAATTTGACATTACAGAATAGACATCCTTGAATGCTCCTTCTCCTGTTAAAACCGGAACAAACCATGTAGTAGGCCATGTTTTATCAGTCCGGTCATCTAATAGCATATGTACTTTCTCAGGAATATCAAGTGTATAGCCTTCAGCAATTTGAAGTACCGGACCTAAACCTTTTATCAAATTAATACGACACATCGTAACGGCCATCCCTCCCTTTGTTAAAAAGTTAGATGAATAACCTCCTCCTCTGAAATAATCCCTATTAGCTGGATACCAAGTCGTAGCTTTCAGACAAGCTTCCGATTCTTTTTTTGTTATCTCCCAAAATGGCTTCATCACCGGCTTCCCTTGATCCGATTGCTGCCCGGTGCCATCCAGTGTCGCCGAACCTGAATTAATCAAATGGATAAAGCCATTCTTTGCATCACCTGTTGGGTTCCACCCACTTACCCTTTTTACCGCATCTGCAGACCAATAAGTCCTAACATCAGCAAAAATCTGCGCTGTATTAGTCAAAAGATAATTAAAGGCCATGGAAACACCATTTAAGGAGTCATTTTCAGTTGCTACCATGTAGGGTTTTCGTATACCATCCCAATCAAAGGATGAATTTAATATAGCCTCTGAAAAATCACCGTTCGGTAAAAAATCCGTCCATTGTCTTTGCCCCTGAAATCCAGAAATAAAGGCATGATGTCCCATAGCTTCCTCTGCGAACCCCATCTCTCTTAATTTCGGATTTCCAACCATTAGGTCGCGAATAATAATCGTCATCTTTACAACGAATTCCCAGTCTTCATCTTTCTCTTTTCTATTCTTGATTTTATGTTCCTGATTAAAATCTGCCCCTTCTTTACAATGTTTTTTCGTCCATTTTAATGCCCTCTGAAACTCTTCTTCATCAAAAATCCCTAACTGAATTCTTCGAAGTACCTCTGATGAATCAACATATTCATTTCGCATACCCAAATATTCCTGAAAAAACTCTGCATTCACGATGGAACCTACAATCCCCATAGAAACTGAACCTATTGCCAAATAACTCTTTCCATGAAGGATAGACACAGCCAAGCCAGCTCTCCCAAAGGAAAGGAGCTTATCCTTTACATCCTTTGGCACTTGCGGATCACCCATATCTTGAACATCTTGCCCATAAATACTAAATACCGGCAAGCCCTTTTGATTATGTGCCGCAACTGTTGCAGCTAAATAAACAGCTCCTGGCCTTTCGGTACCATTAAAACCCCAAATAGCTTTAGGCCTTTTGGTATCCATATCCATAGTTTCAGAACCATAACACCAACATGGTGTCACCGATAAGGAAACTCCCACATTTTCTAAATCAAATTTCTCTTGGCAATCTGCCGCTTCTACTACTCCTCCAATACAGCTGTCAGCTATTACGCATTGAACTGAACTTCCATCTGGATATTTTAGTTCTGATTCATATAATCTAGCTACGGCCCTAGCCATGCTCATTGTCGTGTCTTCCAATGATTCCCTAATACCGCCCCAGCGGCCATCAATGATTGGTCTAATACCAATTTTTGGATATTTGCTCATGTTGATAGGTATTAAAATGCCGATTGAATATCTTGAACTGTTACATTAAATAATTTACTTAACAGTAACGATACCTGTTCCTTATCTCCAATAAAATGGTAAACTTGATGTGAATGCTCTAATTGCTCTGTAGGCTTTAAAAAGGCTGCTGGTGAAACACTCTCAATTTCATAAAATGGCCCCATTTGCCCTCCGTCCGTCAATGGTCCATCATTATAGGCATTCACAGCATCACCTGTAAAAGGATCTTTTTTAGTTGTCCATTCTTGGTTCAGATAAGTCTTACTGGAATCTACTTGGAATTTAGTTACTGTTAAAATTCCATTTGACAGATCATAACTTCCAGCAATCGTTTTAGCACGAAATGGAGACAAGCCCAATTTTCCCCTTGACTTGCCGTCAGCTTTAAAATAGAGTACACCATCCTTCATACTAATGCGGCTTTTGTCGATCTCTCCAAAATAATCCGTGGTCGCTATTTTACCCTTTGCAGTTTGATCATAAGGAATTAGTATAACTGTGCTATCTGAGGGCATGAACATATCCAAACTCCATAAGCATGGCGCACCTGTTTCCTTAGTCCAAGCATCCTTTCCGATATTTGTAATGATGTTATTCGTGCTAAAGCCAACAGTTTTTATGCTTTCGTTTAATTCTATGCCTAAATCTGATTCAATCTGGTTGTTACTTAACACTTCTACATCTCGATTCAGTTTAATGTGGAGGACAGTTCCTGCATAATTTTTCAATTCTGTAATCTTTTCCATTTTGGCCGAACTACCATCCGCCGAAATTAGTTTCCAAGACTCAGTATCGATAGCCTCAGGAGTCTTCCAATTATCATAAACCATTTCCTTCCCATTTTCAAAATAGAGTGAAAAGGGGCCTCCTTCTGGCCCTAACCACAATCTATCCTCGCCTCCATAGGCATTCATATGTGGATCCGTAGGCGCATTAAAAGCTTTGTAATTTACCCAACCGAAACTTTTGCCATCGGGCCCATCCGCTGTAGAGGTAAATACTTTACCCTGATATTTTGCTGAGACCAAAACTTGTCCCAAACCACTCTCATTACTCAGGATTAAAACACTATCGTATTTCTGAAGGAATTGTAGATCATAACCAAATTGTCCTTCATTATAATTTGTATTCACTGTATCTTGGTTTGAGGTTACTCTATTCTTTGATTCTTGACAGGATGTTGCTAATAATGCTATTGAAGCAACCATTAATCCATATGCTAATTGTCTTTTCATAAAATTTAGTTAACTTCTAAATCGTTCTTAGAGGGAAGATTAGGAAACTTATTATGTGGTTCTGCTTGATACCAATAGGCAACTGAAATCATGTCTGATTTCTGAGGTAGATAACGACCTTCAGATCTCCAGCCTAAATCTTGAATGGTAACCTTCAAATCTCCTTCAAACCTTACTGGATCCATGATATGCCACCGGTACATCCCAAATCGAGCTTGTGACTCATAAACCCCATCTGGCCTTAAAACCTGATGTAATCCGGCATAAGCTGTGGAATATTCTTGATATTGTCTCGTTGCTTTATTCTCAAAATTATAAGAACCGCAAAAATAATCCTCAAGTCCAGTCCCAACGATCGTAGCATAATCCTTATCCCCGTCCATAAAGAATTTAATCTCACCTTCTCCCCACCAACCAATGTTGTTTACACCAACTGCTAAATAAGTTCCCACATACTGCCCTTTTCCTTTAATTCCATCAATAATTGTATGCAATGAACCTTGGGTAGGATTTGATCTCCGATATTGTGCATGAAAATAGGCTTCATCCTCGGGAACATCCGTAACCGCGTAATCTATTTGATAATATAGATTCATAGGTTCTCCGGAAATATTTTCCATTGTGATTTTACAGCTCTTTCGAAATGGCATTTTCCAATAGGAATTAAATGCACTACCAGGATTTACAGTCATTGCCAATGAATTCATTGGGGCAAACCTATTCCAGGCCATCCCAAAAAATGGACCTACAGGTGATTCCACAGAGGCTGTCGATTCACCATCCCAATAAATCCTGAAAATGGTATGGTTCCAATTTCCTGTTGGTGTCATCCACATATGTTGAATTACACCGGATTCATTTATTTCTGCCATCGTGAAAGTCTCCCCTGGAGCTATGGTAATATATGGATTAACCTTCCAACCAACTCCTAATTCCCGTGAGGCATGATGAGCATTGGCAACATTCTTCTGGCCAGCTTGCTTTGAAGGATCTGCCATTCCTCCTTTACCCTTTTCTCCAGTAAAATTTTCAGGGCTAATGGATCTAGTCTTCGCATTCGAAAGCTTCGACAGGTTACCCAAATTCATATCAATACCATTAAATTGCGGCTTCTGCTGGGCAATGCTGCTGCTACAGAGTAGTAGGGAAGCTAATAATAATTTTATTTTCATGATTTATTGATTAGTTGATTATTCAAAGAGATTCTTTTCGAATTAATTATTCAACAATAACTTGGTGCTAACACGCATGTTAAATATGCTTTAATCGATTAAGCTAATTGTTTTGAATTAATTAGTTGTAAATTTTCGATTTAAAAAAAATTGTTCTGACCTATAAGTTTATAATGACACAATTTTAATGCTTAATCGTTTAATATCAAAATTAATCACTATTATTTTTAAGAAAATTATTGTAAAACAATCAAAATAATACCTAGACTGAGAAAAAGAGGTTGTTCATCAGGCATCATCCATCGACAAGGCTATTTATTGGTTTGTAACAAATCATAAATAAAAAAAGCTGCTTAATTAAAAGCAGCTTTTTGGATTTACTAAAGGTTGATTACAAATAATTTCTAGTCATTAATTAAAGCTCGATCTAAATGAACATAACCACCATCCACATGGATAAGCTGACCGGTGGTGTGGCTTGATCGATCTGATAATAAGAAAACTGCCATATTAGCAATTTCCTCTACCGAAGTCATTCTATTTTCCAATGGTATTCTACTGGTTATTTTCTTCAAAGTCTCTTCAGGGTTGGCAATGGTTTGAATCCAAGATTCATATTGTGGGGTCATGCTTTCAGCTACAACAATAGCATTAACTCGAATGCTATATGGCAATAGCTCAACAGCCCATTCTCTCGTCAGTGCATTTCTTCCACCGTTCGATGCGGCATAGCCCGATGTCCCACCCTGACCGGTTTCAGCTGTTTTAGAGGTAATATTCAATATGTTCCCCTTATTCTTTTTCAATTCTGGCAAACAATAATGTGCCATCAGGTAATAATGGATCAAACTATTGTGTAAGGATTTAACAAAGGCATCGTAATTACCGCTTTCCAAGCTAACCCCATCATTTAGACCCGCATTATTTACTAATGCGTCAATCCTTCCCAACTTTGACAGCACTTCATCAACCGCTTTTTTACAATCTTCAGGACTGGTTAATTCTGCTTGAACTGCAATGGATTTGAAACCCTTTGCGTTCAATTCCTCTTCCACAACCACATTGTCATGTTGTTTTCGACCGATAATTACCGGAATGGCACCTTCTGCTGCAAGCAATTCTACAATACCTCTCCCTATACCCTTGGCACCACCAGTAACCAAAACAACTTTATCTTTTAAATTTAGATTCATAAATACTATTTTAAGCCATAGAATTTCACGGCATTATTCCCCCAAAACCCTTCAAGTTCATCCTCGTTAAAATCTCCTAAACGATGTTCTACGATCTTTAATGCATCTTCATAGCTTCCTGCTAATAAACAAACTGGCCAATCTGAACCAAACATCAATCTATCCTTTCCAAAACAAGCTATCACATGATCTAGATATTCCGTAAAATGATCCAGCTTCCAATGTTTCCAATCCGCTTC
>JBEBTR010000024.1:0-28199 GCA_040393725.1 Sphingobacterium endophyticum
TGATGAATCTCTATTCTTTGCCCTTAAAGCCACTCGTGATGGTCATGATTTTATAATTGATGCTTATGAAAAAGGTATTCGAAGTTTTGTCGTTTCTAAATCAGTACCATTTTTAGATAGAGTTGATGATGTTAATATCATTGAAGTTGAAGATGTACTAGAATTCCTTCAATCCTTAGTTACGTACCATAGGAGTCAATTTGAATATCCCGTTATTGGAATTACAGGGAGTAATGGTAAATCAATTGTAAAAGCCTGGTTATTTCAATTATTAATCCCAGAGAAGAAGGTCTATCAAAGTCCAAAGAGTTATAATTCTCAGTTAGGGGTTGCGCTATCCTTGTGGAACTTGGGCCCTCAATATGATTTCGCACTCATTGAAGCTGGAATAAGTAAGCCTGGTGAAATGGAAAAATTAGAGCGAATGATTCAGCCTAATATTGGGGTTTTTACTAATATTGGCTTGGCTCATGCTCAAAATTTTAATTCCAAGCAGGAAAAATTAATTGAAAAACTAAAGTTATTTTCCCATTCAGATGTTATTATTGGAGGATCCGATTATTTGCCCTATGATCGATTTAATGGAGAAAAAAAAATTGTCACTTGGGGTAAATCAGATCAAGATCAAATTCAACTATTGACAGAAGAAACACATACTGATCATAGCAAATTAAAGATTAAAATAGGAGAGGTCATTTGTATTTGTCAAGTACCATTTACAGATAGGGCATCAATCGAAAATATAATGAGCTGTATTTCAGTTATGTATTTTCTTGGTTATGAAGTTGAAATTATTGTAGAAAGAATTCAAGGTTTGAAGCCTTTGGAAATGCGCTTGCAATTGAAGAAGGGGATTAACCAATGTTCAATTATAGATGATTCATATTCAAATGATTTAGCTTCCTTAAAGATTTCGTTAGAATTTTTAAATCAACAGAATCAACACCCAAGGAAAACCCTAATCTTATCCGAAATGGAAGGATTGGAGGAGAGTGAAAAGTTGCAGCATAAATTTATTGATTTAGTGAACAGCGCTGGTTTGGACCGATTTATTTGGGTAGGACAAAATTATTCCTGGCTAAATGAAATCCGCATCGATTCAATAATTTCTTTTGAATCCACAGAGGCATTCCTTTCAAAGTTTTCAGATATAAAATTCGATAATGAGAGTATTTTAATAAAAGGTGCGCGAAAGTTCCATTTTGAGAAAATCGCACAAAAATTAGCACTACGTTCTCACGGTACTGTTTTAGAAATTAATTTAAATGCTATTTCCAACAATCTGATGATTTATAGGAGTTTAATCCCTAAAGATGTTAAGGTTATGGCTATGGTTAAAGCCTTTTCATATGGGAGCGGGAGTTTTGAGGTTGCGAATCTTTTGCAGTTCAGTAAGGTTGATTATTTAACTGTTGCTTTTGCAGATGAGGGGGTAGAATTAAGAGTAGCTGGTATTGGATTACCAATTATGGTTTTAAGTCCAGATAGGGAAACATTTCAGTCTTTAATAGACCATAATTTAGAGCCAGAGGTTTATAGCATGTCCTTTTTAAATGAATTTATCGATTTCCTTCAATTACATCAGATTAAGGATTATAAAATCCATTTAAAATTAGATACCGGAATGCATAGATTGGGATTCTTTCCTTCAGAAATTGATTCTGTCATTCATCGCTTGAGGAATCAGGATCAGGTTCGAGTTGTTTCATTTTTTACTCATTTAGTTGCATCAGGAGATGTAAATCAAGATGATTTTACGAAGGGACAGATTGAAAGCTATTTAAAATCTGCTGATAAATTAGAAGTCGGATTGGGATATCAATTTATTAGGCATGTTGCTAATACATCAGCTATAGTTCGCTGGCCAACGGCCCATTTAGATATGGTTCGATTAGGTATTGGGTTATATGGTGTGGATATGGATAAAAATCTTCCTAACTTAGAGCAAGTTAGTTGTTTAAAAACAACCGTAACTCAGATTAAAGAACTGTCAAAAGGGGAGACTGTAGGTTATGATCGTAAGGGTATTCTTAAGAGAGATAGTAAAATTGCTACAGTAAAGATTGGTTATGCAGATGGGTATTCTAGAAGATTTGGAAATGGAGTAGGGAAAATGCTGATTAACGGATCGATGGTTCCAACAATAGGCAATATTTGTATGGATATGTGTATGCTTGATGTAACTGATCTAGACGTCCGGGTTGCTGATGAAGTTATTGTATTTCCAAGTATTACCCAATCAGCTATGGATATTGGAACTATTCCGTATGAATTACTAGTGAATATATCGAGTCGAGTTAAAAGAGTTTATTATTTTGAGTAGAATGATTACAAAGTTTTTCCAGAAGTTTTTTTATTATTTAATTAAGGGAACCTTAGTTGTAGCCCCAGTTGCAGGAGCTATATTCGTTATTGTATGGTTGGTTGCAACTTTAGATGGTGCCTTAAATATTACCGAGCATTTCCTTACCGATGAGTTTGGAAAACCTTTATATATTCCTGGGTTAGGGATAGTTTCAGTTCTGTTGTTATTAACTCTGATCGGATTTATATTTACGACATTAGTTACAGCGCCAATACGAGCCTGGTTAAATCGAACAATAAGTAAAATTCCGTTATTTAATACATTATATTCATCAATTAAAGATTTTACAGAAGCATTTGTTGGTGATGCAAAAAAATTTAACGAACCAGTCCTTGTCGAGGTTAATGAATTTGGATTGAAAAAGATTGGCTTTTTAACACAACGAGATTTAAATGTATTGGGATTGCCAGGCCATGTTGTTGTTTATTTTCCATATTCCTACTCGGTAGCTGGGCAAGTAGTTGTTGTTTCAAGTGAGAAAGTAACCAAATTGAATATATCTGCTACAGATGCAATGAAATTAGTTGTTTCGGGTGGAGTAAGTGGGCTAGAAGGGAAGAAAGATCCTAAAGCAGAAAATAGAATTGATGCAAACCGAAGATAACTTATGATTTGGAAAAGAAATTCGAAAACCATTGAAGATCTTGAGCAGAAATTAAATAGCTCTGAGTCGAAATTAAGTTTTTTGAACTCCAAATTTGACGCTGATCTCATAGGAGATGTCTTTCAAAACGAAGGTTTATCAAATGAGAATCGCAAAGCTTTTAATGATTTTTTAAAACAGATTTCCTCAATAAAAGAGGATCAGGTTTGGGATATCAATTCAGAAATAAAAATCTTAAAGCAGTATATTGAACTTTATCAAAGCTTAAAAAAAGAAGGGTTAAATGTCAAGGTTGACTTTGAAATTTCGAATAGTTCATTAAAATTACCTTGTTTAATCCTATTTCCCATGGTAGAGAATGCCATTAAAAATGGTTACAATTCTATGGAGAATTATCCTTTAAAAATTAAGTTAAAAACAACTGAACATATATTAACTTTTGAGGTTAGTAACCGGGTAAATCATTATCTATTGAATCAAGCAAGTGAATTGGGATTAAACCAATTTCAATCCAGGCTTATAAAAGAATTTAAAGGGAAATATGAATTCCTTGTTAACAGTAACAGTAATTTATTTAAAATGACTTTGTTACTAAAAATACAATAAAAAAGAGCTATCTAATTTGATAGCTCTTTAAGTTAAATTAAACTGTATATATCGAACTTTTAGTCTCTTTGACAGTCTGCTGTCCAAGCCTTACCATCTTTCGTATATCCAATAGTAAGTTTATCTGCATCAATTCTAATATAACCAAGTGCACCATCTTCTAAAAATAATTTATTATTGTCACCTTTAGTCATTTTCAAATTGTTAATATCTTCCATTCCATCACTAAATAAGAATGAATAGTTTGATCCACCAATTTTAGTAACTGTTACTGTACCTTGTAACGGACCGATCATGTCCTTACCTTCTTCTTTAAAGGAAATAGTTCCTTTGTATTCATCTACAAATATGTCGTTATCAGCTGGATCATCGTCTTTTGAACAAGCTGTAACTGTAAATAAAACCACGAATAATAGACTTAATAATTTCAATGTGTTTTTCATAATACAACGTATTTAAATTGTTTTTCAATAGTTTATCGTTGTACTATACCCAAACCTAATGCCATTTGAAGAGCAACTTACCTGTTACAATTAGATTTTAACATTAATTAACATAGGATTTTACAATTTATTAGCCTTTTAAATTTTAAAAATAAATCTTTTATTAAGTTGAATACTAATGTTTTATAAATTATAAACACATCATAATTAGAAGATATGAATATTATTAATCAAATAGGTTCAACTGTTTAATAGTATTTTTTTTAAAATGGTTTAAATCATATTCAAACATATGTTGGTTAAGTTTATTTTTCTTACAATGAAGTCTAAAAGTATCTTTAATTATTTCTGCTAATTGTCCAGATCCCTTCATCCGATTTCCGAATTCACTATCATTAACTTTTCCTTTATGACAGGACTGAATGCTATTCCAAATTTTATTTGCCCTATCTGGATAAGCTTTTGACAGCCATTCTTCGAAAATTTTTGATATTTCTCCATTTAATCTTACAATAGTATACCCTGCCCATTTAGCTCCGGCGTCTGCAGCAGCTTTAAGGACTTTTGGGATTTCATGATCGGTTAGGCCAGGAATAATAGGGGCACACATAATGCCAACAGGAATACCATTTTTCGCCAACGTTTCGATTACTTTTAAACGTTGCTGAGCAGTAGCCGTCCTTGGTTCCATTTTCGACCTTGTTTCTTTTGTTAAAGAATTAATTGAAATAAATACCACAATTAGATTTTTTTTTGAGAGTTCAATCAGAAGGTCCAAATCCCTGAGGATAAGACTATTTTTAGTAATAATTCCAATGGGTTGACCGTACTCCAAGGCTATTTTTAATATTGATCGAGTTAATTTGAATTTTCGTTCAATAGGTTGATAGCAGTCGGTATTACCCGAAAGTGAAATGGTAGATCCTGTCCAGTTTTTTTTTGAAATGAATTCTCTAAATAATTTTGGACTATTTAATTTGACCAATATCTTACTTTCAAAATCTAACCCTGCACTATATCCCCAATATTGGTGTGAATTTCTTGCATAGCAGTAAACACAGCCATGTTCACAGCCTTGATAGGGATTTGCAGAATACTCCATTCCTACATCAGGACTTGTTACTTTATTGACGATCGTTTTGGGGTGGATAATAGTAAATTCAGTATTTGGAATATCTTGCTCCCAGTCATCTATTCCTTCGCAATATTCCTTCTCATAGCTCAAACTTGAAAATACATTATGAATGTTTTTCTGAGCACCTCTACCGGAAATAAATTCATGTTCCATTTTGCTAATATTTCCACTAAAATACTAAAAATATTAGCAAAATAGAAATGCTTGAAATTAGTTGGTTTTTAAATCTTCAGTTTTTTGTTTTAGATAGTTATGTATCTCAATCTGAGATCTACACAAGGGTTCATCATTATGCACATATTCATTATTCTGTTTGTTATTTAAATATCGTGCTTTAACGTTATCCCTTAATTGAATTTCGAGCATTTGTAATAATTCGTGCTTTAATTTCTTATTATGAATTTTCACAGCTGCTTCCACACGATGGTCTAGGTTTCTGGTCATTAAATCTGCGGAAGAAATATAGGTCAATTCTTTACCAGCAGCATAAAAATAAAATACACGAGCATGTTCTAGAAATTCATCAACAATACTAATAGCATGAAAAGGTTTTAGGAACTTTTTTTGATTTATAGCGCAAAAAATTCCTCGTACTATGAGGTCTACTTGAACTCCAGCAGAAGCAGCTTCATAAATCTTCTTAATAGATTCTTTATCACTTAAAGAGTTAATCTTAATAATTATTCTTGCTGGCCTACCAGCTTTAGCTTCCAAAATTTCTTTATCAATAAAAGAACAAATCTGGGTTCTCATATCAGTTGGACAAATTAATAAGTTTTTATTGTTTTTAATTTGCTCTGTGATCGGAACCTTTGGTTTTTGGAGTGCATTAAATATTTTATTAATATCGGCCATCACCCCCTTATTACTTGTCATAAGGCAATAATCACCATATAGTTTGGCTGTTTTTTCGTTGATATTACCAGTACTCACAAATCCATATTGAATTGTTTTATTACTTACTCTTTTTTTGATAATGCAGAGTTTAGCATGGACTTTTTTGTTAGGTATTCCGACGAGGACTTTTACGTTTTCCATTTCGAATCTTTCCTTCCAATCCAAGTTATGTTCTTCATCAAATCGAGCCCTTAATTCTAACATTACGGTAACTTCTTTTCCATTTCTTGCAGCATTGACCAGGGCATTAGCAATTTTAGAATTCGTTGCCATTCTATAAATGGTGGTTTTAATTGACTTAACATCAGGATCCATAGCTGCCTCCCTCAGAAGATCAATCATAGGTCTGAATTCATGATATGGAAATGAAAGTAGTACATCCTTTTTTTGTATAACATCGGTTACACGATCCTTTCCTGAAAAATCGGGATGTTCGAAAGATTGTCGTTCTTCAGGTTTTTGGTATGATTTGAACACATCGGGAAAATCCATAAAATGCTTGAAGTTATGTATTTTCTGACCTGGAATTATACTATCTTTCTTGCTTAAATTTAGTTTTCTGATTAGAAGTTCCAACAATTTGGGATCCATTTCTTGATCGAAAACAAATCTTGTAGGCTTTCCTTTCCTCCGATTTTTAATTCCCTTACTAATCTTTTCTACAAAGGAAGTATTGACATCATTATCAAGATCGAACTCTGCATCCTTTGTAATTTTAAAAGTATTGGCAACAAACTCGTCAAATCCGAAATATGAAAATATATAAGGAAGGTTAACCTTTACAATATCCTCTATCAGAATAATATGTTTTTGATTTTTAGGGGAGGGCAAGATTACAAATCTCCCTAATTGACTTGATGGTAGTTCAATGATAGCGAATTTACTCTCATATTGCCAGTCATCTTTATACATGGCAATACCGAGATAAAGGCTTTTATCCCTTAAATAAGGCATAGGATTAGCTTCATCGAGGATCAATGGGATGATATTGGTTTCAACTTCTTCATCAAAATAATTTTTGACGAACTCCAATTGTTTTGGATTAAGGTCTTCAGCAGTTTTAATATATACTTTTTGTTTAGCCATTTCCCGCTGAACCTGATTCCAGATTTTATCAAACTTGCGTTGTTGTTTGATCACGATTTCAGTAATTTTTTCAAGGATAATGGCGGGAGGTCTATAGAAAGAGCTATTAGATTCTTTTGTGTTTATCTCAGCCGCTCTTTTTAATGCAGCGACGCGCACGCGAAAGAACTCATCGAGGTTATTTGAGAAGATTCCTAAGAACTTTATTCTTAAATGTAAGGGGACTGTTGGGTCGGCAGCCTCTTGCAAAACGCGACCATTAAAACTTAACCAACTAATATCTCTAGGGATAAATTTATTTGCCATTTCTCTATCTATCATCATAGCCCAAAGATGTTTGGGCATTATTTGGTAAAAGTTAATAAAATAATATCAAATTGTTAAGAATTAGTATTTCTTAAATATATATATGAATTATATAAATTTTAGAAATAAAAAAGCACTCAAGAAAACTTGAGCGCCATGTTTTACTATAATCGCAATAAATAAAATGCAAAGAGAATACTCTGAAATTTGCATTTTCAAATAGAAGAATTTTCAACGTTTTTCAATTTAACATGAAGATAATCAAATAGAAAAATATTGTTTAATGAAATAAATATAACAATAAAATAATAAATACAAATAAAATTTCTTAAATAAACAAAAAATGTCAATAATATTTATTAACACTTTTTGTTTTAACTCTTATTTTTTAAAACCTCTACGGCTTAAGATATTTATTGCTTCATATTTAGAGGTATCATATTGAGGTTCATCGATTTGCAAACTTGTGGGAAATGGTTTGTTTTTATCGAAGAAATATATTTTTGTGATACTTCCATAATCATTAACTGGAAACATATCTGCACACTGATCATATTGAGCATTTAATTGATCTCCAACAGTTACAGCATATATCCTAATTATACCTCCTTTATTATTTTCATTTCTAACAAAAGCTACTTCTTTAAAATCACCTGGAAGTTCTTCAATGGAGGGTTGAGAGTAGGCATCATAAATGAAATAACCTAAAATTAGGATTAAAGGGATTGCGAACAACCATATTTTTTTTGGTTTTTTCTGCATTATAGGGTAATCTTTATTCCAAGTAATTTATAAAATTCCTTAAGTATATTTTGGTGTCCTGGCCAAGCTGGCGAAGTCACTAAATTTCCATCGACAATAGCTTGGTCAGCTGGGATATTTTTCCATGTTCCTCCTGCTAATTCAATATCAGGTCCGACAGCAACGTAGGCTGTAAGAGTCCTGCCCTTTAAGACCTTAGCGGCAGTAAGAACTTGTATGCCATGACATATAGCGGCAACAGGTTTGTTCTTATCAAAAAAATCCTTGGTAATTTCCAAGACCCGTTTATTTAATCGGATGTATTCAGCCGACCTGCCACCAGCGATATATAATCCGTCATAATCATCTGTATTAACAGAATCAAAATCTTTATTGATTGCGAAATTATGCCCTCTTAATTCTTTATAGGTTTGATCACCAGTAAAGTCATGTACTGCGGTCGGTACGACATCACCTTTTTTACGGTCAGGTGCAATTGCATCGACTTGTATTCCGACAGATTCCATCGCTTGAAATGGTACCATTGCTTCGTAGTCTTCTACGTAATCACCAACTAATAATAATACTTTCTTTGCCATAATAATGTATTTTAAATTAATGTTGTTCCTTATTTAATAACTGTGCCATGCTGCGTTTTGTTTTTCTAACCTTAGCTTCTAATTGACTACGGAATAGGGGAGTAATAACACCTTTATTTTCTTCAAAATTTTTGCTGAATTCAGGCAAGGAAAATGAATCTAACACAATCGCACCATCTCTAGGCATTCGAGTTTCTGCAATTTCTAAAACTGACTTTCCTCCATTTGCTCCCTCACTGGTTGCCAGTAAAAAAACAGGTTTATCAGGGTAAATCTTTCTGCCTTTAATTCTGGAAACCCAATCGATTAAATTCTTATATCCGACATTGTAGTTCCCGTTGTTTTCTGCGAACGAAATTAAAATAAGATCTGCCCAATCAATTTTTTCGGCAAATTGAACTGCTCTTGGGAGTATGCCGAATTCTTTTTCCCTATCTTTTGAATAGAGTGGTAAATCGTAATCATTTAAATCTAGAATTTGAATTTCATCATCTATTTCTTTGTAATACTTACTTACACTCGATACAAATTTTTTGTTGATTGAATTGGAACTATTACTTGCTCCGAATACCAATATTTTCATTTTATAAATTTAACAATAAGTGCTTAAAGTATCAGACTTTCGAGCCGCATATGATGTCCATCTGACAATAATTAGAGATTATAGAGAGAAAGTATTTTCGACGTTTTTCTAAAATTTAGATGCTAATCTGTAATTTATATTTTGTCAATAAACCTGAAAGGGCATTTGAATTAAATTTTGCACCTTTCAATTTATTTAGCTCAGGATCTAAATTTAGATTTATTACACCTCTGAAATCAACCTTTTCGAGGTTAGAATTAAGAAAATTGCAGGAATAAAGGTCAGAATCAACAAAGCTTCCTTGATTAAGTTGCGCATTTTCAAAATCAACATTATGAAGTCTGGAATTAAGAAATTTTGTTCCTTTGATTTTACAATTATAGAAAGAACTATGGTCAAGAATGGATTCAATAAACTCCAGTTGAAGATTGAATTGATTTAAGGAATCAAATTTTAAACCTAATAGTTTACAGTTCTTGAAAGTTACATTTTGAAAACTAGTTTGGGTTAATTCAGATAAGGACAGGTTACAATCTTTAAAAGTACAGTCAATAAATTTAGCACCTACCAATTTAATATTTTCAAAATTGCATTGATCAAAATGGCAATGATCATACTCAGCAGAGTTGAAAATAGTTTCTTGATAATTTATATTTTTAAAGTTTTGATCTTCGAAATAATCCATCAAATCGTGTTAATTAATCATTTAAAATTTCTTTACGAATTCTACTTAAAGAGGTGTCTGTTACTCCAAGAAATGAAGCAATATATTTTAATGGGGCTTGCTGAATGATTTGAGGTTTTTCTTGCATGAGATGTAAATATCTCATTTTTGCAGGTTCCGTAATCATTTCAGTTGCTCTTTTTTTACTTAAATAAAGTTCGAAAGCCATCCAGGCACGACCCCATTCTCTGAATGCAGGTATTTTATGAAAAAGATCTTGAAAATCATCATAATTTATTTTCCAAAGTACACAATCCGTTAAGCATTGTATATATTCTTGAGTTGGAATTCTTTGAAATATGGAAGCAACTTCGATAACAACTTCATTTTTTCCTGTGAATCCGGTTGTGATTTCATTACCATCAAAATCATATAAATAGGTTCTGACCAATCCATCATCAAGAATGAAATATTCATTAGCTATTTTTCCCTTTTCCAGAATAAATTCTCCTTTTGAAAGGTTTATTTTTTGGTGGGCACTGAAAATTTGTTCTAAATCATGTGGTTCAAAAAGAGGATGCTGATATGCGTATTTTAAGACTTCCATCAGGGTTATTTATTTAATACAAGATAGATAATTCAAATGGAAACTAAAATGGGTCATCAATTTCGAAAGAGATAATTTGTTTTGTAGCTGGATGAATAAACTTGATATAACCTGCATGTAGGTGTAATCTGTCTTTCTTTGTGCCATATAAATCGTCCCCAACAATAGGTGCATTAAGTCCTAAATTATGTGCTGAATGGACCCTTAATTGATGGGTCCTACCAGTTAATGGAAAGAAATGAATCCTTGTTTTATTATTCTCTATATTAATGACTTTATATTTTGTTTTAGCTGGTTTTCCATATTCGTAACAAACCACTTGTCTCGGTCTATCATCAAGGTCTACTCTTAATGGTAAATCTATTATACCTTCTAAATTATTTACAATTCCATCTAACAGTGCCGAATATCTTTTTATGATGGTATGGTTAATAAATTGTTCTTGTATAAATTGATGGGCATCTTTTGTTTTTGCTAGAACCAATATCCCGGAAGTTGACATATCCAATCGGTGAATAATTAAAGGACTATCAATGTGTGGATACATGGTTTGTATTCTTGATTGTACTGAATCTTGAACATGTATTCCTGGTACAGAAAGAAATTCAGCGGGTTTATTGACTACAATTATATATTCATCTTCAAATAAAATCTCCAATTTCTTATGAAGAGCTGGATTTTCTAATAATGGATTAGGGTCTACTTCAAGACCAATAAGCATGTGATTTAAAATGGGTTCACATTTTCCGCGACAAGCCGGGTAATAATGAAGATGGTTTCGAACTTCTTGATTGGGAGAGGATCCCCACCAGAATTCAGACATACATACTGGTTTCAAATCATTTTTATAAGCGTATTGGAGTAGCTTTGGAGCAGCACATTCCCCTGCACCTGCGGGTGGAAGAATTTGTTTACTTTCCTCAAAAATATCTAAAACAGACTTTATGGATTTCTCTGCATTTAAGAATTGATATTGATCAAAAAGCTGATTTTGAAGATTTGATGATCTATTTTTGCGTTCGTTTTTTAATAAACTTATTTGATCTAATATCTGATTTAATTCTTCTTCAGCATTTCTAATATGATATTGAGACCTTTCTTTTTGAACAGCATATTCGTGTTGATCACGATAGCTTTGTTTAATTAAATCCTCTTCTAATATTTTATATTCTTCAGCTGGAAGAACAATCTTTTGGGTTTCTCGAATACTCTTGCGTTGGGCTTTATTTTTTTTGTGTAATTGTCTTAAGTCAGCAAGTAATCGTTCTTCCACTAATCTGACATTCGTTAAATTATTTTGTTTAATTAACAATTCTTCTGATTGTTGCAGGGATTCTATTTCTCTATTGATTCTATTTATTTCCTCTTCCTCTTTTAAGAAGAAGCTTCCTGGGGATAACATATCAAAAATTGGCGGGACAAAATAGCGATGTTGATTAGTTCCGGCCATTTTACCAGAAACTGCAGCTAAGAAACCAAGATTATCATAATTATCCCTTACAACTAAAACTCCAAACATTTTGCCAATTGGGTCAGCCTCATGATTATTCAGCAGTCCAAAGTTATGCTTAAAATCATTTTGAGTTGTTAAGTAGTCTTGAACTTGTTTAGCGGCCATTATACTTAATGGGTGTGGATCATAGCAAAAAGGATAGGTAAATTTATCAGGAATATTTAATTCTGAAACATCAATATTAAAAGGATGAAGATATGGAATTGCAGTAGACATGCTTATTTTTTCGACAATGGACAAAAATAAGAATAGTATTGGTAAGCGTGCTAATTATCGACTTTTTTATGACAATTTAGGTTCTTAAATCATCTTTTTAGCGCTGAAAAATGGTTAAATTGTAGACTATAAATAAATAATAAGAATGAACAACTTAATTCGATTCGGAGCATCTGATTTAGAGATTGTTCCCATAGTGTTTGGGGGGAATGTATTTGGCTGGACATTAGATCAGGGTCAATCATTTGAAATACTTGATGACTTTAGGGATTTGGGATTTAATGCGATTGATACGGCAAATAATTATTCGCATTGGGTTGAAGGAAATGTTGGTGGAGAATCTGAAACGATTATTGGTAATTGGTTCAAGGAAAGGAAAAATAGGTCAGAGATTGTTTTAATGACTAAAGTAGGTGGACGTTTTGGGTATGATAGCAAGCCAAATACAAAAGGGTCATATATCAAGGAGCAGGTTGAATTGTCATTAAAAAGGCTACAAACTGATTATATTGATCTATATCAAACTCATTATGACGATGAGCATACTGAAATTGAAGAAACATTAAGAGCTTATGAAGATTTGATTAAGGAGGGGAAAGTACGTTATATAGGTGCTTCCAATATGAGTACAGATCGATTAGTTGAAAGTTTGGATACTGCTGCAAAATTAGGTTTACCTTCTTATATTTCACTACAGCCTGAGTATAATTTATTTGACCGTGAAAAGTACGAAAGGGAATACGAAAGTACGGTCAAGGAATATGGTCTTGCAGTAATTACCTATTATTCCTTGGCGAGTGGATTTTTAACTGGAAAATATTTAAATGACTCTGATTTCAGTAAATCAGCAAGGGGAGAAGGTATTCAAAAGAAATATTGGAATGATCGTGGGAAAAAAATTGTTAAAGCTCTAAATGAAGTTGCTTCAGCATACCGAACAACTTCATCCTCAGTTGCCTTAGCTTGGGTTTTGCACAATCCAACGGTAACTGCACCTATCGTAAGTGCTACTGATCATTCTCAGCTAGAAAGTTTTGTAGCAGCTCTTCAACTAAGGTTAGGGGATGAAGCTATTGAGAAGTTAATGGTTGCAAGTGAATATTAAAATTTAATAAACATTATATAAATAATTAAACATATCATATCATGAAAACAGATATAGGAATAAAAGAACAAGACAGCAAGGTAATCGCAGGACTTTTAAACAAGTTATTATCTGATGAAAATGTATTATATACAAAAGCCAGGAATGCCCACTGGAATGTTGAAGGCCCGGATTTTCATGCTCAACATTTATTTTTTGAAAGTTTGTACACCGAATTAGCTGAAATCATCGATGAAGTTGCAGAACGTGTTCGTTCTGTTGGACATTATGCTGTAGGAACAATGAAAGAATTTCTGGAATTGACTCAATTAACAGAAATGAAATATAAGAAAAATGATAGTAAAGGGTATATATCGGAGCTATTAAATGATTATGAAAGTATAATTATTTCACTTAGGGAAGATATAAAATTAGCTGAGGATCACAATGATGCTGGAACAGAGGATTTTTTAGTCGGATTGTTGGAGAAACATGAGAAAACTGCTTGGATGTTAAGATCACATTTAAGATAGATTTCCAATATTATTTAAAAAGGCCGTTTTTCACGGCCTTTTTTGTTTTTGAGCATATTTTGATTAGTAAAAGGCAGAAAAATTTATAATTTTCTTGTAAAGAATACCTATTTTCAGAAAATTTATTTTGGACCGAAGAAATGATTGATGAATTAGTAGCTTTTTTAGGGAGGCAAAATGCGATTGTCGCGGCATTATTTGCTGGATTATTTACTTGGGGTGTAACTGCATTGGGCGCTTCCAGTGTTTTTCTTTTTAAAGGAGTTAATAAACGCTTGCTGAACGGGATGTTAGGTTTTACAGGAGGGGTTATGATAGCGGCAAGTTTTTGGTCTTTGTTGGCTCCGGCAATCGAAATGAGTTCGGGTGAAGGATTTAAGAAAGTTATGCCTTCAGCAATTGGATTTGTATTGGGCGCATTATTTATTTTTGGTTTAGATAAATTGATGCCCCATTTGCACTTGAACTTTCTAAAAACTGAAGGGCCAAAATCCTCTTTGCGTAGAACTACATTATTGACGATAGCTATAGCTTTACACAATATTCCTGAAGGATTGGCCGTAGGTGTCTTATTTGGAGGTGCTGCATCGGGAATTCCTGAAGCAAGCATTACAGGTGCAGTTTTGTTGGCTATGGGTATTGGCTTGCAAAACTTTCCCGAAGGCATTGCTGTATCCATGCCATTAAGAAGGATGGGATTATCGCGATGGAAAAGTTTTCAATACGGACAGTTGTCGGCAATAGTAGAACCCATCTTTGCTGTTTTAGGAGCTTTTGCTGTTGGATTTTTTATGCCTATTCTACCGTATGCATTATCCTTCGCTGCTGGAGCAATGCTTTTTGTTGTCATTGAAGAGGTAATCCCCGAAACCCAACAAGAAGAACATTCGGATATCCCAATCCTAGGTTTTGTTTTAGGTTTTGTTGTGATGATGGTGTTGGATGTTGCTTTGGGGTAGGTGGACTTAGACATAAGACATTAGACATAAGACATTAGAGCCGAGATAGTTGTCCATCTCTAAATAGAGTTGACCGGTTTTATATTTTTGTCGTTTTCATCAAATAAAGTTAAATGTGGTTTAGGAGATAACATTCCCCTAAACCATTTTTTTTAAACTCCTATTGAGTTAGAAAGGCAATTGTTTGGAACCATATATCCAAATCCCAGCGGGATAATATATTTGTCAAATTCCAGAGGGATGGAATATCCAGTAAATCCCGTAGGAATGCAATGTCTATAGAAATTTATTTTACATCACGGAATTCAACGCCGTAGGTGTGGCATATTTGCAAATCCTGGATGGATGCAATGTCCATAAATCCCCCCCAAAATTTGGCCCTGATACGCACCATATGCCTGTCATTCCTCATCGCAAGATGAGGAGACTATTTTTAAGAAGGAGATAGGAGACATAAAAAAAAGCCGACTAAATATTTAGTCGGCTTTTTTGTACTATTATTTTTTTTAGTTTAAAGCTTCAATTTTAGCTTGTAACTCAGCGGACTTAGCTTCGTCGTTCATGAAATCATAGTAATTTTTAAGATTTCTTAATGCATCAACGTTTTTAGGGTCCAACTCTACAGCTTTCTCAAGATAAGGAACTGCTCTAGCAATTTTTCCTTTGATTTCTTCAACTTTTTTGTTGTAATCAGCAGCAGGAACAGACTTGTCTTCGTTAAGTTTCATTAATTCTTCACGACCACCATTCATAATTACTACAGCCGCATTGGTATTCGCTTCTAAGTAATTTGGATCTATTTCTAAAGCTTTTTGGTAAGAAGCTAAAGCCTTCTCAGGATTATTAGCAGCACCATTTGCTAATCCTAAATAATAATGAAGACTTTTGTTCTGAGGGTCTTTAGCTAACTGCGCTTCAATATCAGAAATGATTTTAGCCTCATTACCCGTGATTAAGTTCAATTCAATATTTTGAACTACCGCATCGTTATCATTAGGATAAGCGGCAACCGCTGCAGCAGCAGCTTCAATCGCAGCAGCAGTATCTTGTTTAGAAAGATAAAGCTTAGGAAGATCTACCATAATTGTTTTATGGCTAGAGTATTCCTTGATCGGAACCAATTCCTTATATTTTTCAATAGCTTTGTCAAATTCCTTATTTTGAACAGCTGCAAGACCTGAATAGAAGGTAAGCGTCGTATCACCAGGAAGATAAACCAAAGCGTCAGAGAAATCAGTATAAGCTGTTTTATAATCTTGTTTATCCCAAGCAGCTACTCCTTGATTGAATTTGAACTGTCCTAATGTTTGACCAGCAACTTTGATGTTTTCTGCATGCTTTTTATCAGCATCTAATTCAGTAGCTTTTTTGATTGCATCTTGTGCTTTTACAGCATCTTCAGCATTTTTGTCAAGAGAAGCTAAATTAGAATAAACTAAAGCATAATATGTCCATGCCTCAGGATCATCCTTTGTTTTTTCATGTACCACAGCAGCATCTATTGCTTCTTTGGCAGCTGTAAGGTTTGATTTTCCTAATTCTGCAGAACCTGCGCCTTTAAGTTCTTCAAATTTTACAATTGCTGCTTTTGCTTTTTTTACATTTCCAGACTGTGCAAATAATGCAGTGGATCCGGTTGCAAAAAGCAATCCTACAAATAATATCGATTTTTTAAAATTCATATCTATTTATTGTTTGTGTTTAATTTGTGAGTTGATTCAGTAATAGATTTACACGATCCAATTGTGTGTCATCTCCAGTTTTCTGATAAAATAACGCTAATGATTTTAATGCATTAATTTCATAAGGCTTAATCTCATTCGCTTTTAACAAATAATTCTGAGCATCATATTGAGATTCTTGATTATCCACATCTTTCAAAAATGCATTTAAATTAATCAAACCAAGTGCTAGATTTGACTCATAATTATTCGGGTCTAATTCTAATACTTTTTGATAATATGATTTGGCAATTTCCAAATTATTTGCATTCTCATTTGAATAACCTGCTAGATAATTTAGTTCAATATTTTCAGGCTCTAATTTTATAGCCTGTTCAATAATTGGAACTATCGCATCGAAGGCATTACTCTTAGCATATTTGTCGATCAATGAAAATAGGAGGGATTTATCATCTGGATATTTAGTTCTTCCTTCCTCAAGAGTTGTCAGTGCCTTTTGTTTCTCAGCTTGCTGATCATAAAGGTTTGCCAATTCAAGGAATTGTGGAGCAGTCATATTTCCAGATTCGTGAATTTTACCATAATATTTTACAGCTTCATCAAGTTTACCGGCTTTAGTCGCTAATAGGGCAAGATTATAAGTAACATCACCACTTTTAGCATCTAATGCATCAACTTTACTAAAGTCTGCAAATGCTTCATCAAACTTTTTGTTTTCTAGGAATTTATTCGCACGATAAATTAAAGCTGCAGCAAGGTTCTGATTGATATAACTGATTTCTCCAGCATAGCCATCATAATCTTTCTTATCAATCTTGTTTAGAGTTTGATAAGTTAAGTCAATAGGATCAGCATTTAATTTTATAGTCCTTGTTGAATCTGCATATGCTAAAGAGCTTAGAATCATACCTCTAAGAACATTTACTTTAGTTTTTGAGGAGTCACGCTTTGTTTTATAGATGTTATCAATTTGTTTTCTAGCATTATCTAGATTTTTGATATCACCATTCTGCGTATATAATGCAAATGCATTACCCGCTTCTTTATACGCAGATTGAGCAAATGCATTATTAGCACCAAAGATTAACAATGCTCCAAAAGCACCTGAAATAAATTTATTCTTGTTCTTCATTCTCATTGTTAGCTGAATCATTTTCTGTTGGGTTATCTAATCCTTCAGTTCCTTCAACTTCTAATTCTTCTTCTTCCTCTTGTCTATCAACTTTAGTAACTGAAGCGATTTCGTCTGTTTCTTTTAAGGTGATTAATTTCACACCTTGTGTAGCACGCCCCATCACTCTCAAGCTCTCGACACCAATTCTGATTACTATACCTGATTTATTAATGATCATTAAATCATTTTCATCAGTAACACCTTTAATCGCAACCAGTTCGCCAGTTTTATCCGTTACGTTAATGGTTTTCACACCTTTACCACCACGGTTCGTGATTCGGTAATCATCAATATCAGTACGTTTTCCGTAACCTTTTTCAGAAACTACCAAAACAGTTGTTTCTTGATTATTAACACTAATCATGCCAACAACCTCGTCTTTTTCCCCTGCAAGGGTGATTCCGCGAACTCCAGTTGCTGTTCTGCCCATTGGCCTTACAGTGGATTCATTAAATCTAATCGCACGACCAGATTTTAATGCCATTACAATTTCACTAGTACCATTGGTCAATGTTGCTTCTAATAATTGATCACCTTCATTGATATTAATGGCATTAATACCATTCGCTCTTGGTCTAGAATATGCTTCTAAAGATGTTTTCTTAATTGTACCCTTCTTGGTACACATAATTATAAAGTTATTTTCAAGGTACTCTTGATCTTTTAGATTTGTAACCTTAATATATGCTTTAATTTTTTCATCCTTAGGGATGTTGATGATATTTTGAAGTGCACGACCTTTTGAAGTACGGCTTCCTTCAGGGATTTCAAATGCCCTTAGCCAGAAACAACGTCCAGCTTCAGTAAATAACAATAGGTAGTTATGGGCTGATGCTGTAATAATATGTTCTGTAAAGTCTTCATCACGTGTAGTAGAACCAATCGCACCTTTTCCACCTCGACCTTGAACACGATATTCAGTTAATGGAGTACGTTTAACGTAGCTATTATGGGAAATTGTAATAACAACTTCTTCATCGTCGATAAAATCTTCCATTCGAAGATCTTCAGCCGAATGAACGATTTGAGAGCGTCTTTCGTCGCCGTATTTTTCTTTAACTTCGATAAGCTCATCCTTAATGATTTTGAATCGGAGCGATTCATCAGCAAGGACTTCTTTTAAATAATCGATAGTTTTCATTAATTCAGCATACTCTTCTTTAATTTTGTCGCGTTCTAGACCTGTTAACCTTCTTAGGGTCATATCTAGAATTGCTCTTGCTTGAATATCGGTAAGTCCAAATCTTTCCATCAAACCTACTCGTGCATCCTCTGGTGTATCTGAATTACGGATTAATTGGATTACCTCATCTAAATGGTCTAAAGCAATTAAATACCCCTCAAGAATATGAGCTCTTTTTTCAGCCTCTGCTAATTCAAATTTAGTCCTTCGGATTACGACATCATGTCTATGCTCAACGAACTCATGGATCATATCCTTTAAGTTCATCATTTGCGGTCTACCTTTGACTAAAGCAATATTATTGACAGAGAATGATGTTTGAAGTGCAGTATGTTTATATAAATTGTTTAAAACGACATTCGCATTGGCATCCCGTTTTATTTCATAAACAATACGAATATCTTTCGACGATTCGTCCCTGATTTCTGAAATACCTTCAATTTTCTTTTCTTGAACAAGATCGGCAGTTCTTTTGATCATGTCCGACTTGTTTACTTGATATGGAATTTCAGTTACGATAATTACTTCTTTTCCTGATTTAGTTGTTTCGATTTCAGCTTTTGCACGCATAACAATGCGTCCTCTACCTGTTTCAAAAGCTTCCTTAACTCCATTATATCCGTAAATTAATCCGCCAGTAGGGAAGTCAGGACCTTTCACGAAAGTCATTAATTCAGATATTTCAATATCTCTATTATCAATATAGGCAATAGTTCCGTCGATAACTTCAGTTAAGTTATGCGGAGCCATATTGGTTGCCATACCTACTGCAATACCAGAAGTACCATTTACTAAAAGGTTCGGAATACGGGTTGGCAATACGGTTGGTTCTTCCAGGGAGTCGTCAAAGTTTAACTGAAAGTCAACAGTATCTTTATTGATGTCCGCCAACATTTCTTCGGCGATTTTTCTCAACCTAGCCTCAGTATAACGCATTGCTGCAGGAGGATCACCATCAATTGAACCATAGTTACCTTGTCCATCAACTAAAGGATAACGTAAGGACCAGTTTTGAGCCATACGAACCATGGTATCATATACCGATGAATCACCATGTGGGTGATACTTACCGAGTACATCTCCAACAATACGAGCGGATTTTTTATAAGGTTTACCACTCGTTACCCCTAAGTCCAACATACCGTACAAAACACGTCTATGTACAGGTTTAAGACCATCACGAGCATCTGGAAGAGCTCGAGACACAATTACCGACATCGAATAATCGATGTACGCAGCTTTCATTTGGTCTTCGATATTGATGGGGATAATCCTGTTTTCAGCAGGAACTAAATTGTTTTCGTTTTCTGTTTCTTCAGCCATTATATTTTGGTTTCAATCAATATAATATTTGTTCGTTCTATAAAAGACACGTAACAGGCGAAGATACATAAATTTTTACTGTTTTGGTACGAATTTCAGGATTAAAGATATCAACAATGAGTGCCGTTTGTTGATATTTTTTAATGGGAATGTTGTATAAACAACTTTTAAAGCAGAATAAAAATATGGTATTAAATGTCTTTTTAATTTAAGATATTTTAAACAAATATGGATTTTGTTTTAAAATTTTTCAAAAAAATTTTACCTTTGGGCATTCAAAATTAGGTCAAACGTTTGATTAAACGCTAACCTATTAATTTATAACATTTTAAAACAGTGTAATGAAACATAATTTCGGTGCAGGCCCATGTATTTTACCAAAGGAGGTTTTTGAAGAAGCTTCAAAAGCGGTAATTGATTTTAATGGTACAGGATTATCTATTTTGGAGATTTCGCACCGTTCCAAGGAATTTGAAGAAGTAGTAAATGAGACTGAAAGCTTAGTTCGAGAATTGTTAAATGTTCCTACAGGCTATTCAATTTTATTTCTTCAAGGTGGGGCGAGCCAACAGTTTGCTATGGTTCCAATGAACTTGCTTCCTGAAAATGGAAAAGCTTCCTATTTAGATACAGGTGTTTGGGCTAGCAAAGCTGCAAAAGAAGCGAAGAAAATCGGACAAGTAGATATTGTTGCTAGTTCCAGCGATAAGAACTACAATTATATTCCAAAGGATTTTATTATTCCTGCAGATTCATCTTATTTCCATTACACATCGAATAATACTATTTACGGTACTGAAGTATTTGATAAACCCAAAACTGCAGTTCCTACAGTAGTTGATATGTCTTCTGATATATTAAGTAGAACTCTAAATGTTTCGGAATTTGATTTAATTTATGCAGGAGCTCAAAAAAATATGGGTCCAGCTGGGGTTACTTTAGTCATTATTAAAGATGAACTATTTGGAAAGTCTGGCCGTACGATTCCTACTATTTTTGACTACGAAGCACATGCCAAAGCTGGTTCTATGTACAATACACCTCCAGTTTTTTCAATTTATGTTTCCATGTTAAACCTTCGCTGGTTAAAGGCAAAAGGAGGAATTGAAGTTATTGAGCAAGAGAATATAATTAAAGCACGCACTTTATACGATGAGATCGATCGTAATCCATTCTTTAAAGGCACTGCTGCCTTAGAAGATCGTTCAAGGATGAATGTTACTTTTGTGATGGATACGCCAGAGTTAGAAGCTGAATTTTTAGCTTTAGCAAAAGAGCGTAATTTAATTGGAATAAAAGGTCATAGATCTGTTGGAGGTTTTAGAGCTTCCATTTATAACGCATTGACCATTTCTTCTATTAATGCGTTAGTAGACACAATGAGAGAATTTGAAGAAGGAAAGAAATAAGACGTTATGAAGATTTTAGCAAACGATGGGATTGACCCAATCGGAAAAAAAATATTGGAAGATGCTGGTTTTATAGTTGATACCAACCACATTCCACAAGATGAATTAGTTCATAGATTAAATGAATACGATGCAGTTACGGTTCGTAGTGCAACGAAACTCCGTCAATCATTGATTGATGTATGTCCTAATATCAAAGTTATTGGTCGCGGTGGTGTTGGAATGGACAACATTGATGTGGATTATGCAAGGTCAAAAGGAATCGCTGTAGTAAATACTCCGGCTGCTTCATCGCATTCTGTTGCAGAGTTAGTTTTCGCTCACTTATTGAATGGTGTTAGATTTTTATATGATTCTAACCGTAAAATGCCAGTTGAAGGAGATACCAAATTTGCAGGACTTAAAAAAGCTTATGCTGCAGGTTCTGAACTTCAAGGGAAAGTTTTAGGTGTTGTTGGTTTTGGACGTATAGGACGTGAGACTGCGAAGATTGGATTAGGTCTTGGTATGACTGTAATCTATTCTGATTTATTTGAAGGGCCAAATTCATTGAGCTTGAATTTTGCTGGCGGAGTATCTGTCAATGTACCTGTAGAACAAGTGGATATTGAAACAATTTTCAGAGAATCTGATTTTATTTCATTACATGTTCCATTTACAGACAAGCCAGTAATCGGTAAAGAAGAGTTTTCATTATTAAAAGATGGCGTAGGTCTAGTGAATGCATCTCGTGGAGGAGTGATTGATGAATTAGCTTTAGTAGAAGCTTTAAATTCAGGTAAAGTGGCATTTGCTGGTTTGGACGTTTTTGATGATGAACCAACTCCAAGAGCTGAAATTTTGAAACATCCGAAAATATCCTTAACACCCCATATTGGAGCGGCAACGAATGAAGCTCAGGAAAGAATAGGAGAGGAATTAGCTCAATTATTGATTGAAAATCTGAAGAAGTAATTCTTCCGCATTATAATATATGCGGCACAAAGCTTTTATTTGCATTTGTGCCGCTTTTTTTTGTTCAAAAGACTTATATTCACACCCTCGTAAAAACATATAGTTAATAATAGATATGAAAATTCTAAAATTCGGTGGAACATCCGTAGGAAGTGCTGAACGTATCCAAAGTTTAACGGATATCGTTAATCCCTCAGAGCGTCAAATTGTTGTTCTTTCAGCAGTTGCTGGAACTACTAATGCATTGGTTGAAATCTCAAAAGCATATTTAAATGGTAAGAAGGATGAAGCCAAGGAATTAATCAAGGAACATAAAAATAAATACGAAGCTTTAATCAAGGACCTTTTCAGCACAGAGAACGGATATAAGCAGGGTAAGGAATTAATAGATTATCATTTTAATTTAATCGCATCATTGTCAAATGACCTTTTTACTCCTACTGAGGAAAAAATTATTTTGGCACAAGGTGAGCTCATGTCTACGACTTTATGGCATTTTTATCTTGCTGAAAAAGGTGTTAAGTCAGTGTTATTACCTGCATTGGATTTTATGAAAATCGATGAGGATAATGAACCTATAGTACCATATATTAAAGAAAAACTGGAGGCAATCTTAGCCGAATACCCTGAAAATAGTTTATTTATTACCCAAGGTTATATCTGTAGGAATTCGTTTGGGGAGATTGATAACTTAAGAAGGGGAGGTTCAGATTATACGGCTTCATTAATTGGGGCTGCTATTAAGGCGGATGAAATTCAGATCTGGACAGATATTGATGGGATGCACAATAATGACCCAAGGATTGTTAAAAATACAACCCCAATTGCAGAATTGAGTTTTGATGAAGCGGCAGAGTTAGCTTATTTCGGTGCAAAAATTCTTCATCCACAAAGTGTATTCCCCGCTCAAAGATATAATGTTCCCGTTCGTCTATTAAATACAATGGATCCCAAAGCGTTTGGAACGCTGATTTCGCAAAATGGCGGAAAAAAAGGAGCAATTCGTGCAGTAGCAGCAAAGGATGATATTACAGCTATTCATATCCATTCCTCCAGAATGTTATTAGCATACGGCTTTCTAAGAAAAATTTTCGAAATCTTTGAACGCTATAAAACACCAATTGATATGATTACAACTTCTGAAGTTGCAGTTTCCTTAACAATTGATGAAACAAAGAATCTTGAAGACATTATCAGAGAAGTTGAAGATTTTGGAAAGGTGAGTGTAGACAAGGACCAAACCATTATTTGTGTGGTTGGTGATTTTGGTGCCAATACCCATGGATATGCAGCACGTGTTCTTGATGCTGTTAAACATCTCCCATTAAGAATGGTATCATATGGGGGTTCTGATTACAATGTTTCTATGCTTTTAGATTCTGAACACAAAGTAGAAGCATTAAGATCATTACACAATAGAATTTTTTAGTAAAAATGAACATACATCAAATTGACTTAAACAAATTAAAGGGATTTGAAACACCTTTTTATTACTATGATTTAGACTTGCTGAACGAAACTTTGTCCAAGGCGAAATCTGCAGCTGATAAAAGAGGATTTCATGTTCATTATGCATTAAAGGCAAACTTTAATGACCGTATTTTGGGGTTAATTCAAGAGAAAGGCTTTGGGGCAGATTGTGTTAGTGGTAATGAGGTTCAAAAATCCATAGAGGCTGGATTTCCAGCAAATCAAATTACATTTGCAGGGGTAGGAAAGTCTGATAGAGAGATTGTATTAGCTTTGAAACATCAAATTTTTGCTTTCAATGTTGAATCGATTCAGGAATTATTGGTGATTAATGAATTAGCCAAAGAAAATGGGGTTAAAGCTCAAGTATCATTAAGAATTAATCCAAATGTTGATGCCCATACCCATCACTATATTACTACAGGTTTAGATGAAAACAAATTTGGTGTGCCAAACTCAGAATTAGAGAAGGCGGCTGCCGTATTACGTGGATGTGATCATTTAGAATTATTAGGATTGCATTTCCATGTAGGGTCTCAAATTACCGATATTAATGTTTTCAAAAGTTTATGTGTTAAGGTAAATGAATGGAAGAATTGGTTTGAGGAAAGAGGGACCGCGATCAAGGTTCTAAATGTTGGTGGCGGATTAGGTGTTGATTATTATGAGCCTGATGCACACCCGTTTGCTGATTTTGAAGCTTATTTTGAAGTTTTTGATAAGTTTTTAGAAAGAACAGCCCAACAAGAAGTTCATTTTGAATTGGGAAGAGCATTGGTGGCACAATCTGGAAGTCTTGTTAGTAAAGTTCTCTATACCAAGAGTGGAGTTAAAAAGAACTTTTTAATATTAGATGCAGGAATGACGGAATTAATGCGCCCAGCATTGTATCAAGCTTACCATAAAATTGAAAGATTAGGTTCAAATGAAAATGAAAAATCATTGAATTATGATGTTGTGGGGCCAATATGTGAGAGTTCAGATTGTTTTGGGAAAGAAGTTTCACTTCCTGAGTCAGAACGCGGTGATTTAATTGCCATCCGTACAGCAGGTGCATATGGAGAAGTTATGGCTTCAAAGTATAATCTTCGGGAGGAAATCAGATATGTTTATTCCGATCAGATATAAAAAAAGCCTGCATTAGCAGGCTTTTTTCTTTAATCTATTTTTCTTCATTTTTGTTTAGAAAAACGAATTGTCCATCAAAGGCATCCAGTTCAATGATTGAATCTCTGGATATTTTTCCTGAAAGAATTTCCTTAGAAAGTTCATTTAGAATCCTTTTTTGAATGACCCTCTTTAGAGGTCTTGCTCCATAAATAGGATCATAACCTAATTGTGCTAACCAGTCTAATGCTTCATCTGAAGCCGTTAAAAATATATTTTGTTCAGACAATTGTTTTTGAACTCTATTGAATTGCATTCGTACAATATCCCCAATTTCATCCCTAGACAATGGGGTAAACATAATGACTTCATCAATTCGATTTAAGAATTCAGGTCGAATTGATTTTTGCAATAAATCTAAAACTTCATCTTTTGTTTTTGCAACTACTTCATCACGATTATCATCATTCAATTTTGAAAAATTCTCTTGAATGATATGTGAACCAGTATTCGAAGTCATAATAATGATCGTATTCTTAAAGTTGACCACTCTTCCTTTATTATCAGTCAAATGACCATCATCTAATACCTGCAATAATATATTGAAGACATCCGGATGGGCTTTTTCAATCTCGTCTAAAAGAACTACTGAATATGGCCTGCGTCTAACCGCTTCTGTTAACTGCCCACCTTCATCGTAACCCACATATCCTGGAGGCGCTCCAATTAATCTCGATACAGCATGTCTTTCTTGATACTCTGACATGTCTATTCTGATCATTGCTTGTTCGTCATCAAAAAGATATTCTGCCAATGCTTTTGCAAGCTCTGTTTTACCCACACCAGTTGTCCCTAAGAAAATGAATGAGCCTATCGGTCTCTTAGCATCACTTAATCCTGCTCTAGACCTCCGTATTGCATCTGCAATAGCTTCAATTGCTTCATCTTGACCCGCCACTCTCTTATGAAGTTCTTCCTCGAGATTCAATAATTTTTCCCTTTCGGATTGGATCATTTTACTGACAGGTATTCCTGTCCATTTAGATACGACATCAGCAATATCCTCAGAAGTTACTTCTTCTTTAAGCATTCGGCTGCTATCTTGTTTTTCGGAAAGTTCTTTTTTCAAGCTGTCCACTTTGTCTTGAGCTTCTTTGATTTTTCCGTATCTCAGTTCGGCTACTTTACCGTAATCTCCAGCACGTTCAGCTTGTTCTGCTTCGAGTTTATAATTCTCAATGTTTTGTGCTTCTTGATTTACTTGATCTACAAGTGTTTTTTCCGATTGCCATTTAGCACGCAAAGAATCTCTTTCATTTGCAAGATTTGCGATTGTTTCAGAAAGTTCTGAAACCTTTTTCTCGTCTTTTTCTCTTTTAATTGCTTCACGCTCAATTTCAAGCTGCATGATTCTACGCTCTAGTTCATCAACAACCTGAGGAACAGAATCCATTTCCAATCTTAATTTCGAAGCAGCTTCATCAATTAAATCGATCGCTTTATCAGGTAAGAAACGATCTGTTATATATCGTTGAGATAATTCAACAGCAGAAATAATTGCTTCGTCTAAGATTCGAACTTTATGGTGAGTCTCATAACGTTCTTTGACTCCACGAAGAATTGATATGGCATCTTGAGTATCAGGTTCTTCAACCATTACTTTTTGGAACCTACGCTCTAAAGCTTTATCTTTTTCAAAATATTTTTGATATTCATTTAATGTGGTTGCACCAATAGTTCTCAGCTCACCACGAGCAAGGGCAGGTTTAAGTATATTAGCAGCATCCATTGCTCCCTCACCACCACCGGCGCCAACTAGCGTATGAATTTCATCAATAAATAGAATAATTTCTCCATCACTATCAGAGACTTCTTTTACAACTGCTTTTAACCTTTCTTCGAATTCTCCTTTATATTTTGCTCCAGCAACCAAGGCACCCATGTCTAAAGAAAAAACCGTTTTGGACTTTAAATTTTCAGGAGCATCTCCTTTAATAATTCTATAGGCAATCCCTTCGGCAATGGCCGTTTTACCCACACCAGGTTCACCGACAAGGATTGGGTTATTTTTTGTTCTTCGAGAAAGAATCTGCATTACTCTTCTGATCTCTTCATCTCGGCCAATGATAGGATCTAATTTGCCTGATTCTGCATACTCATTCAAGTTTCTAGCATATTTATTTAAAGCATTGTAAGTTGCTTCAGCATTTTGATCCGTTACTCTTGAGTTGCCTCTTAATTCTTTTATAGCTGTTTTTAAATCTTTTTCTGTAACTCCCTGATCTTTCAATAATGTAGCAATTTTATCTCCAGATAAGAGCAATCCTAAAAGGATATGCTCAATAGATACGAATTCATCATTGAATTCTTTTAGGAAAGATTGTGCTTTTTGTAATACTGCGGTTGCACTATTACTTAAGTAGACATTGCTACCGCTTACCTTAGGATACGATTCAATTAATTTATCAACTTCCTGGGAGAGATAACTAATGTTAACATTTAATTTTTTCAGTAAATGGCCAATCACGTTCTCATCTACTGTAAGTAAAGCTTTCATGATATGCGCTGGCTCAATCGCTTGTTGCTGATGGCCAGAAGCTATTTCTGAAGCTTTTTGTATGGCCTCTTGGGCCTTTATTGTAAAGTTGTTAAAATTCATATTAAAGTTAGTTTTTAATGTGATAATATGTTAACAAAAGGAATGCCTTTTGGGTTTTTAAAAATTTAACTGTAAAAATGACATATTTATTTAGTCTAATACTGTCAATGTGGCTGTTTTCATTTTATTATTAAGAAATAATTGCTTGTAGTTCATTGTATTAGGTTTTAGACTCGATTATTAGTGATAAAAAGACCTTGGAAAATTCAAATGAAGTTTACATATTTGCATCGTTTTATAGCAAAATGCCTCCTTAGCTCAGCTGGTAGAGCAACTGACTTGTAATCAGTAGGTCAT
>JBEBTR010000025.1:0-28046 GCA_040393725.1 Sphingobacterium endophyticum
TTGAGAAGGTTGTATTTTATTGGGCGATTTTTGGGGTATTTTTGTGCGGCTAGCCGCAAAAAATTCCCCCAAAAATCGCTCTCATTCCCCACGAAAGTCGTGTCATTCTTCATCGTAAGATGAAGAAACCATTTTTAAGAAGAAACAGGGAGAAAAAGATACATAAGACATTTGACATTAACCCTTGTCTATCCCCAAAGCATGGGCATTCATGATAACTCATTATTATTTTCTTATTAAGATATTTTTTATTTTAATATTAATTTAAATTTTATATATTTGATTATATTAATCAACTTGCCGTATATAAGTTAATTTGAATAACTGATACTTCCCATACTTATCCTTTATTCAATTTTTTAAAATCAGAGATTAGTCATGAACAATCAATTTTTAAATAAGGAAGATTACCTAAAGAATAATACTAAAAGCACTAAGAAAAAATATATTTCACCAAAAATTGATGTTCAGGTTATCCATATAGAATTTGATATCGCCATAACTTCCTCGAATATGAATAGTGGTGGTAATACAAGTGACAGCCCGAAAGTTGAAGAGTGGAAAGATCATTCGGGAGGCACTTATGATATTGAATTTTAAAGGAAAAGTACAAAATGATTGTACATTATAATTCGTAAAAAACCGTCATGAAAACTGCAATTAGCATATTATATTTTTTGGCTGGATTCTTCTTTTTACTTTTTAGTAACTGTAAGAAAAAACCAGATGAAGATTTTACAAAAACTGGATTAACGGTCAGCATTCAGGGGATTAATGAAATTATTCCTCGGGAAATTACAAGCAAATCATCAATCCATTCATTAAATAGTTTTGGGGAACCAAAATCAGCTATGAATTATCTTATTCAGGAGGATTTAAAAATGCAGGATTATGATCTGGATCTTATTGTATCTGAGAACGTGGAAAAAACTCTTTTGCGATCAACAATTTCAGTTGTCCCGATGGATGGAAGCCACCAATACCTATTTATTCTATACGACACGAAGGCAGACGGGCAGATAGGAAGCTATTATGGGCAAGCAAAAGGAAGTGTCAATTCCCTACTTAACATTCGGGTTTATAGAAATAGGACCTATAAATGGTTTGCTTACTCCTTCAATAACAGTGCGGTGATTCCAGATTTTGACCCCAATAACCCACAATTAAATATTCTTTCCTCGGAATCGGGCAATGGCAGCGATCTATTATATACCTCTGGTGAACTAACAACCTCAGATGAGCCCGAAGGCAACAATAAGGTCGGAATAACATTCAAAAGAATGATATCAACAATTCGCATTGAACTCAATACCCGTGGCGCATTTTCATCTATTGATTATGCAACACTTGATATCCCCGGAACTGGAACAATAAGTGGGTTACACAATGGATTATTTTCAGTTTTAGGAGGCAATTTTTCATCGAGCTCGGATGCACCTTCATTTAGCAAAAACACATGGACGGACAAAGTTGCAGACAGCATTCCAACGGGTTGGGTAAAATATATTGATCTATTAACCGTAGCGAACGGAGAACCTATTGAGCTCCAAGCGACCTTAAAGAATTTCAGAATACGGAGTTATGCTGTGAATCCAGATGCACCACAAAATACAGATTATAGGATTACACGGGATTTTGCAAGTGGCCATATTCAGTTCCCAAGTTTTACAGCAGAAGCAGGAAGACGCTATAATCTTACGATTCGCGTAAGGGAATCTGCAATAGATTTTGCAGGGGCGAAATGGGCAAGATGCAACCTTAGCTATTTTAAAAATGACAAAGGGAATAAGTATAGGTTCTGGTACAACAGCTACTTTGTAAAAAATATATCTGGAGGCATGAACAATTTCTTGGAGCGGGATTATTTTGACACGAAGCCACCTGCAGGGGAAACTCAGGCACCTGCGAGAATTTGGGATCCCTGTGATTTGGTTTACCCAAAGGGAACTTGGAGATTGCCGACAGAAACAGAATTTATCAACCTCATTTCTTCGACTAACGCCGGCAACCGAGTTAGAAACCCTCAGCCCGAAAACAAAGGCTGGTATGTAGCCTGGAAGAATGCTGCACCGGAAATGGGAGCGCAATATGCCCATCGTGACCTAAAATTTACTGCAGCAGGATACCGCGCCCACAATAGGACCTTAAAAGCATTCTATTATAAGCATTGGGATTCAAGCAACCCATTCAATCAATATGGAGATGAAGGATATTTTCGCAGCTCGGACACTTCCGAATTTCTAGTGACCAAATATAAACCTCACGGGTTGGATGACAACGTATTTCTAGCGGTTAATGAATTCTTGGATGGACGTGGAGCCAATGTCCGATGCGTTAGAAAATAAAACAAAAGAGCCACGAAATATTTCGTGGCCCCTTCATAGAATTAATAAACCTTATTTTTTTGCTTCTATAACATCGAGAAATTGTTGCCAATCATAATAATGGAAAACCATTCCATTGCTCATTGCCACGACCATTCCTTTAGGAAATTTGGTACCTATTGGCATGGAGATCGCTTCAACACCATCACATTCAACAGCAGAAACTGGAACTTCCGCAATTAGAGTATATTGATTTGCATTTCCAGGATCACCTTCTCTCGGATAAATATTGAAGGAATTGTTCTGCTGATTAGAAGCAACGATATAACCAGTGCTGTCAGAAGTTTTATATATTGCAATTCCTTCATGATCTTCTTTAAAATCCTTTTGGCCGAAGATTGCAAGCTCCTCATTACCTTTTGCCGGATCGGCATAGTACTTATGAATTCCAAAACCTTCATCTGAATAATAAATATATCCCAACTCATTATCAACCACGATAGCTTCGATTTCTTTACCACCTTGGAAACTTCCGAATTCGCGAACTTTATTACCAATGATCACACCATCTTTATCCTGTAATTCATATTGGTATAAATATTTACCAGTTGGACCCGTTTTTCTGCCTACTACAGCATAAATTTTGTTTCCAGTTGAATCGGATTGGGTATAAAGAGCCACACCCATTGGGGATTTTTCAACCTCACCTTCAAAAACAGGAATACCCCCGTTATCCAAAGGCTTCAGGTCAGGTAGGCTGAATACCCTAATTTTGTCAGTTCCTCGCTCGGTAACGACTGCGATATCTACTTTTTTACCTGCAAGATTAAATCCATAAGCAATATCCACATTATTAGGACGATCTAGAGGCACTACTTTGTTGATGATTTTTCCGTCCATATCATAGGCATAAAGACCACCAGTTTTTTCATGTTTGTCCGTTCCAATTACAATAACCTGAGAACTGTCAGCCGGATTAACCCAGATAGCAGGATCGTCCGTGTCATTTGGCACCACCTCTGTTGTAACGCTAGGTTTTAGTGCATTTTCCGCTACCGGAGCCAGTTTGTCTTTACATGAGTAAAGGACTACAGCAGCTAAACTAAATATGATAAATTGTTTTTTCATTGATTTGATTTTTAAAGGTCAAATTTAAGACCGAGTGTATAACGTGGTTTATAATATTCCAATTGACGCAATCTTTGCACCTCTCCTTGGTAGTAACGCAAAGGTTGGTTTGTCAAATTGTTTGCTTCAGCGAAAATTCGTAGGGTTTTTGTAATCTTATATGCTGCATTTGCATCCAGGAAGAACTGCTTATCATAGTATGCATCTGTAAAAGAATCATCACCGATTTCATCTAAGTAAGCTGCTGTATAGTTTGCTGAAACGCGAGCAGAGAACTTGTTGTTTTCCCATGACAAAGATCCATTCAACATATGTGGAGCAGTTCTTGGAAGACCCAGACCTTCACGCATCACTCCATCTTCACTTGCTATCCCTTTTGCTTTAGACTTGGTAAATGTATAGTTCGTATAGATTGCCAACCCTTGCAAGAATTTTCCAGGAAGAAAATCTAACTGCCTTTGGAAAGCTACTTCAAATCCATAAACGTCTACTTCATCTCCATTTCTGTATTGAGAAAATTTCCATGTATCACCATCTTTAATTGGATTATTTAATGCAGGAAATAGTTGTGAGAATTGTGAATTCTTGAACATTCTATCATTGTACATATAGATAAAGTTTTTCAAATTCTTATAGAAAGCACCTCCGGAGATTATCCCCACATTTTTGAAGTAATGTTCCAACATCACATCATAGTTTGTAGAATAGGTAGCTTTTAGGTTTGGATTACCCGCAAAAAGTTCTCTATCCTCAATATTTGAATTTACATAAGGGGCAAGGGCATAATAATTTGGTCTCGCTAAACTTGTTGTTACGGCTGCACGCAGAATAAAGTTGTCAGAGAAGTTATGCTTTAATGTGATACCAGGAAGGATATTGGTATAGTTATTCTTATTATTGATTTCACCTTCGAATTTCTTTTCATCTACGACATTATTACCCACATAGTCAATTCGAGTATGTTCAACACGTGCTCCAAGAATCAATGCTGTCTTTTCTGTGATATTTTGGTCCCATCGAAGGTATCCTGCAAAGATCTGCTCTTTAGCACGGTAATTTTCAGAAAGGAATTCCTTTGGCTTAGAATCTTCTTTAAACTTAGATTTATCTGATAGATTAAGTTGTCCTAAATATTTTGCATCGACAAATGTACCTGGTGCATATTTTTGACCTTGATCCCAATCCTTAGCATCCCATGTTTTCAATGGCAATTTTGCCATATTATCAAATCCTGAAGAAGGTTCATATACGAAGAAATTATTATCTCTTTCTTTCGTTTTCAATCTCATTCGTCCACCAAAGCGGATTCTACCTTTTTGGCCACTTATTACAGACAAAGGAAGGCGGAAGTTTAATTTGGCGCCCACTTCATCTTCAGAAGTATTGTTTTCGTTTTCACTAATATCTTTAAGTTCAAATTTAGACAAGTCATTTCCTGGGTTGCTTACAAACGGCAAATAAGGATCTTTTATGTCTACGCTTACCGGAGCACCTTTTTGAACATAAGAGATATATCTTTCATTGGGACGCCATTCTGCAGCTCTTGAATAGGAAGCAGCCCAATCCATATCCAAAATAGGAGTTAGAATATGTTCACCCTGCATGGAGAAATTCAATACGGACTGACGTTCTAGACGGCGGTTTTTATTGCGGTTATTGTCTATACCACCTTTGGTTTCATGCTCAATCTCGCCAACATAGGTTTTCGCTTTTTCGTCATATTCAAGATCAGAGAAAGTTGTTGCAAAACGATTTTCGCGGTCATCACGCCAATTATACATGGCATTTAACGCGATTCTATTGCGCGCATTGAAATCATAATCCCATGCAGCAGAAATACTTCTACGGATACGGGTAACATCATATTTACGGATCTGCATTTCTTTCAAAAAGACATTGTTTCCATCCTTATCCCATTCAGCTTCAATATTATTGGAGCCGAAATCATTAGTTTGCATGGTTCCACTAAGTACCAAACCCATTTTATTATCCATAAAACGGTTACCATAAATTAATGATCCGTTGTAGATACCTTTTTTCCTAACCGGCGAATAACCACCACTCAATGTTGCAGAAAGACGTTGCTTATTAGGCGCGGCCCTAGTAATTAAATTGACACTACCACCGATTGCATCTGCATCCATATCCGGAGTTAATGTTTTATTGACTTCGATTGATGAAATCATATCCGAAGGGATTAAATCCATTTGAACATTACGGTTATCACCTTCAGCGGAAGGAATGCGGTCACCATTTAATGTTACGGAATTCAATTCAGGGGAAAGACCACGCACGATGATGTTTCTAGCTTCACCTTGGTCATTCTGCATGGTAATTCCGGGAACTCTTTTGAGGGCATCACCGATATTTTGATCAGGGAAACGGCCGACTTGGTCAGATGAAATGATATTCGAGATATTGCTGTTGTTTTTTTGTTGGTTCAGTGCTTTCGCCTGCCCTTTAGCAATATCTCCAATAATTTGGATTTCATCCAAAGCTTTACTTGCAGGATCCAGGAAAATCTCGATGGCCTCGGTAGTAGTTTTGATGGTTTGAGAATAATGTTGGTACCCTAAATAATCTACGTTTAACGTATAAGTACCAGCGGGAAGATTTAAGAATTCAAAATTACCATTCGCATCAGAAACGGTAAATTTATTGCCTTCTTCAATTCTGAGCGTTGCCCCCGGCAACGAAAAATTGTCTTTGCTGTCCATAATTTTCCCCTTTAAGACGGTAGTCTGACCATAGGAAATCAAGCAAATCAAATTGGTTAATAATAGTAAAGTTAATCTCATGGAGTTAATTATTTTATTTTCGCAAAAGTATTTATACTAAGTAACTCGACTATTAACCCTGTATTATCAATTTGTTAACTTGATAGAATATTTATTGAAATATAATAATTATTCATTAAATTTTTAATTTATAAATATTTTATAGACATAGTTTTGGGTAATTAAACTTAACATTGAATAAAAAAAGCAACAATTTATTAACAGAAGAAAGGCTAATATTGGAATAGGTAATGCATTGTATTTTTTTTTATTTTTAAGGCTATAAATAGTAGAGAAGGAATGGAAAGTAACATTTTTTATGAAGGTCAGGTACTTTGGTCCCAAATAGACGCAAACGTTCATTTAAGACATTCGGCATATGCAGATTTTTGTGCGCAAGCCCGCAGTAACATGTTAAATCAATTGGGGCTATCCCTAGAAGAGTTCAATAAACGCAAAATTGGTCCAATATTATTTCGTGAAGAATTAAATTATTTAAGGGAAATAGGTCTAGACGAACGAATCAAGGTAAGTGTTGTCATTACTAAATATAATGTTCAGAATTCAAGGTTTTCATTCCGTCATGAAATATATAAGGAAAATGGAATAAAGGCAGCAGTAGTGGTAGTAGATGGTGCCTGGATGAATATCATAGAGCGTAAATTGACGAAGATTCCGGATGAATGGAAGGACATTCTACGCAAAATCCCTAAGTCAGATGATTATACTGAAATAGATTCTTAGTTTATCCCTATCTTTGGCATATGTTATATATCGTTCCCACCCCCATCGGCAATTTGGAAGACATGACCTTTCGAGCAATCCATGTACTCAAACAGGTTGATATCATTTTAGCCGAAGATACTAGGACAAGTGCTCCCTTATTAAAGCATTTTGGAATCGATAAGAAAGTATTTGCCCATCATCAGCATAATGAACATAAAGCTGTTCAGGAAATTATTAGACTGATGAAGGAAGGGAACCAGATTGCCTTAATTTCAGATGCAGGAACTCCTGCAATTTCAGATCCTGGTTTTTTATTGGTTCGTGAGACCATTAAAGAGGGGTTGGATGTACAATGTCTGCCCGGAGCGACTGCATTTGTACCGGCCTTGGTCAATTCAGGTCTACCAAATGACCGGTTCTGCTTTGAAGGGTTTTTACCGGTAAAAAAAGGCAGGCAAACTCGACTCAAATCATTGGCAGAAGAGAAACGCACCATGATTTTTTATGAATCTCCGCATAGAATTTTGAAGACTATTGATGAATTTATCCTCACATTTGGAGAGGACCGACAGGCTTCAATCTCAAGGGAGATCAGTAAATTGTATGAAGAGACCGTGAGGGGCACCTTATCAGAAATTAAAGCACATTTTGAAGCAAATCCTATTAAAGGTGAATTTGTATGCTGCGTTGCAGGACATGAATAATTAAATAATATTGAAGAAGTAAATACCCAGATCAATGGAAAATTATCAAATCGACAAATATGTTCAGGATGGACAAGACACTAAAGTAGTGGAAAAAATCCATGGGAAGATTTTAGATATGTTGACTCCTGGAGAATCCATAAACTATATCGCCTTACAGAAAAAACCTGCTGTCAACCTTTTGCCTGACAGCATTACGGTAAGTAATAAAAGAATTTTCCTATGTGAATTCACAAAATTAGGATTGGCCACTAATTTTGAAATTTTCCCTTGGAAGGATATAAAAGATATTGCCTTTAAGGAAGAAATTTTTGGTTCCAAAGTGACCGTTATTCCTTTTACAGGGGAAAATTTAACGATAGACTATATTCCAAAAACACAGGCAAGAAAACTGTATCAATTGATAAAAGACGCTTTATCGAACTTACAGAATCAAAAAACGGAAACAAAAGAGAATAAGGTTGTGATCGAAAACAAGCCAGTTTTTAATGCTCCATCGGCAAAGGAAATTGAGAAAGAGGCAAGCCCTATCATTGAAGAGAAACCAAAAATTGAAGAAAGGCCTAGATTTGAGGAAAGACCGAGTTTGAACTCTACATTTGCCCAGCAAAATCAACAGCCACAAAATCCGAAACCAGAATTTCAAGGATTTGAAACTCCACGTCCAACACCCCCCTCTACTCCTCCGACAACAAGTCTGCCTGAGGTAAGTAAATCGGAAGAGGACGATGAAATTACTTTAAAGCTTCGAAAACTTAAAAATTTATACGACAAGCAGCTAATTACTCAATCAGAATATGAAACCAAGAAGGCCGAAATATTGAGCCAATTGTAAAATGATGAAGAATAATTATTTATTAGCTGCCTTAAGTGCAATTATACTTTGGCTGGGATGGCCACCAATTCCTTATACGAGCATCCTTTTATTTATTGGATTTGTTCCCTTGTTGATTGCCATTGAAAATGTAATCCGAGGCAACTACAAGAATAAGGGAAGGAAAATTTTCGGCTTAGCATTTCTCACCGGGGTAATTTGGAACACAGCTTCCATTTATTGGGTGTATAATGCCATGCATGCTTATCTCGATGCCTTCACTTCCTTTATGATTGCTTTAATTCCATTTACATTAGCACCATTGTTAATGGGCTTAGTGTTCCGCCTATACTATCAAATGAGGAAACGGAATAGCATTCTATTAAGCTTTATGGGCTTAATATCCTTTTGGATTGCCTATGAATACCTGCATCAATCCTGGGAACTATCTTTTCCTTGGATGACATTAGGAAATGGATTTGCAAATTTTCACCAATTGGTACAATGGTATAGCATTACAGGGGTATATGGTGGGACTTTATGGATTTGGATTGCGAATATCTTAGCATTTCTGTGGTATTGGCAACGAAAGGAAAAGGTTGAAGTGTATAGTCAGAAAATATTATTAGGCTTCTTAGCTGGTTGGATACTTATACCTGCTATTGGCTCTTTCCTTCTCTATTCAAACTATGAAGAACATGTCAATCCTTCGGAGGTTGTAACGGTTCAACCGAATATTGATCCATTCGCTAAATGGGGAAGCATTACTGCTGAGGAGCAGCTTAATATATTAACCGACTTATCTCAAAAAGTTGCTAAACTAAATACAGAATTTTTCATCTGGCCTGAAACGGCAATTTCTGGAGACAACGGGATAAATGAAGAAGAGTTCAGGGAATACGATCAATATAAAAAGGTTATCAATTTCCTAGAACCCTATCATAATGGGAATGTACTTTCTGGAATAGAGAGCTACGTGATCTATTCAGATCAAAAGACTTCAACGGCTAGACCCGTTGGAAATGTTTTTTATGATAGTTTCAATGCGGGAGTATTAATAGATGGCAGCAGTAAACTTCAATTTTACCACAAATCGAAATTGGTTCCGGGGGCTGAAAAAATGCCATTTGGAAAAGCATTAACCTTACTGACGCCATTATTTAAACATTTTGGAGGCACAACAGGAGGCTATGGTAGTCAGTCGGAGCCCTCTGTTTTTTATTCGGCGAGCGGTATAGGGGTTGCACCTGTTATTTGTTACGAATCGATTTGGGGAAACTATGTTGCTGACTATATTAAAAAAGGCGCTCAGTTTATTGCGGTGATCACCAATGATGGCTGGTGGGGAAATACATCAGGTAAGGATCAACATCTACAATATGCCCAACTTCGTGCGATTGAGAATAGAAGATGGGTTGTACGATCGGCAAATACAGGAATTTCAGCATTCATCAATCAACGCGGAGATATAGTTCAACGAAGTTCATGGTGGGTTCCAACGGCACTGTCCCAAGAAATCAATCTAAATGAAGAGTTGACTTTCTATACAAAATATAGTGATTTAATAGTCTATTTATCTTTCGTAACCAGCTTACTATCAATAGGCTTGATGATCATCAGAAAAAAATAATTTTAGCAATATTTTCCTCTTGAATATTTATATTTGCCGCCATGCAAGTTTATTTTGATAATGCCGCTACCACAGCACTTGATAAGGAAGTTATCGATGTGATGGTACAAATGTTGAACGAGAATTTTGGTAATCCATCTTCTATCCACGCTCATGGACGTGAGATGAAGACCATCGTAGAGAAAGCAAGAAGAACTGTAGCAAAATTATTAAATGCCTCACCATCGGAAATCTTCTTTACTTCAGGTGGTACAGAAGCAGATAATATGGCAATTGTTCGTGCCATTGAGGCTTATAATATTACCCACGCAATCAGTTCACCTATTGAGCATCATGCCGTTTTACATACTCTTGAAGAGTTGGAAAAAGCAGGGAAGGTTCATTTGGATTTGCTTCGTGTAGATGAAAAAGGCAATGTTGATTTGAACCAACTGGAGGAATTATTGTCGAAGAATCCTAAGACATTTGTTTCACTGATGCATGCAAACAATGAGATTGGCAACCTAACGGATTTGAAAAAGGTTAGTGCTCTTTGTGAACAATTTGGCGCTGTTTTTCATTCTGATACTGTTCAAACTATGGGTCATTATGCCCATGATTTATCGGACTTAAAGATTGATTTTATTACTGGAGCAGCCCATAAATTCCATGGACCTAAAGGGGTTGGTTTCTTATACATTAATGGACGCAATAAGATAAAGCCATTAATTTATGGTGGAGCTCAGGAGCGAAATATGCGAGGTGGAACTGAAAATGTATATGGAATTGTAGGATTAGCAAAAGCTTTGGAAATTGCCTACACAGAAATGGAGGAGCACCAAAATTACATTCAATCCTTGAAAGATTATATGAAAGAACAGTTGCAAGCTGCAATTCCTGATGTAAGATTTAATGGTGAAGTCGATGCTGATAAATCATTATATACGGTATTAAATGTTTCTTTGCCATGCAGTAATATGGGTGATATGTTATTGTTCAATTTGGATATTAAAGGAGTATCCGCATCTGGAGGAAGTGCATGTAGTTCTGGTTCTGAAATAGGTTCGCATGTATTAAGTGGTATATGTGCAGATGCAAGCAGACCTTCAGTTCGCTTTTCCTTTAGTAAATACAATACGAAAGAAGAGATTGATTTTGTTGTAGCAACCTTAAAAGAGATCTGCAACCATAAATAAAAAGAAATTATAACAAAGAAAGGGGTATCTAAAAAATTAAGATACCCCTTTTTATTTGCTGTGATATTAAAATCTTGATTCAACAAAAACTGGAGCACATAAATGCCCCAGTTAAAGATTAATCTTTGTGTAATTTCACAAAAATATAATCATTGTTTTCCTTAAAAGATAGATGTAATTCACCATTGACAAAATGCGTTATTTTAAATTGGGTTGCAGTCCCCTTTTTTGAATCATTGAAGATCAATAGTGAGTCTTCAGTATTAAGTATCCAATTTGTTTTAATGACATCCTTAAAACTCTCGTCATATACGGTGTTTAGGCATTTCGAATCATAAGAGTTTAATTTTTTGTATTGCTTTTCAGTTATTTCAGCTTCAGCATCTTCCATAAAGTTAATTTTAAAATAATCCATGCGCTGTTCAATTTTACTAATTTCAGTTGGACAGGGAAGTTCTTGGGAAGAATAATGAATTAATTTAGCTATTTGATTGATTTGAGAGTAATCAACATCTGTATTTTGGCCTAAAGGATGGATATTATTGTCGTAGTATTCATATGCGGACCATTTTCCTAACAATTTATAATCCTTAACTGTATTTTCGTCTCCTTCAATCAATTTTTTAAAGAGACCACCTGAACTTCCGACCAGCATGAGTAGGACCGGCAGAATCATGAATGATAGTTTGGTTTTCATTTGTTAATAATTAGTGGTACTCAAAGATAATCAACAGATTAGCTTCAAAAAATACCCAATGTTAGGTATTCTATTTATCCACAAATATTAACTAAAAGAATAAGTGCATAAAAAAACCTGCAGATCTGCAGGTTTTATTTAATTTTTAGAAGTACATATTTTTCGGCGAGATCACCTTTGATCTCTTTGCCGGAAAGATCAAGCTGATTGAGCTGATCTTTAGAAATCTTGAAGCTATAATCGATATTCTCCAAGCTTAAAATATCTTTATCTACTTTCCATTTTCCCGTATTTTCAAATACTTCAGCGCTTTTTCCCACATATTCGTAGCGCATGGAATAATTTTTATTATTATCTAAGCTAAGCACTGTTGCAATTGTAGTACAATCAGCACAGGGAAGCTTTCCTTCATACGTACCCACAATGGCTGCCCCTTTCACGGCATTATCCTCGGTACCAACAAGCTGATTGACATTTGATTTGTTATTAATACAACTAAATCCAAATGTCAGCACGATGAATCCGATTATAAATATTGTTAAGGCACGCATATTTTAATGATATGCTATTCAAAAGACAAAAAAGATACCACAATTCTGATTTTATGAAATTTTAACACTATTCATCTTCATCAAGCAAACCATTCGCCATCAACAATGCATTTTTAAGCTCACCTAAGGCATGGAAATTTCTTTTTTGCTGAGCTATTTGAATCCCTTGCTCGTAAATTTCAACAGCTTGGTCCTTTTGCCCTTCTGATTCTAAGAATTTTCCAAAATGATAGTATGTTCCGATATAATCGGGATCATTTTGGATCAAATCTTCAAAACCATTCTTTGCCTCTACTCTTTGTCCAAGCTTTAAATATTCCATTGTTAAAGCATATTTTAAGAATGGATCTTTGGGGCTATCTTTTAAGAAATTTAATAATTGTTCTAATCGAGTTTCCATAAACAAAAGTAATGATTTAACGGCAATCATCTTTAAGCTCTTTTGAACATAAAAATACTATGCTAGCATAGAAAATGACAAATCTATGACTTTTTGAAAAATCGATATTTTTTTGACATTTTAAAAATATTAGAGGTATTTGAGGACAGGTAATTTAATATTATTTATAAATAACATGGTATTTTTAAATTTTTAATAATTTTAAAATATTCTTGAGAGGGCCAATAAGTAGCCTTTTGGACTTTGAAATGCTCCTTAATTAATGTAGGTTTGTGTAAAACGTAAGAATTATGAGAATATTAGTATGTATAAGTAATGTCCCAGACACCACTTCGAAAATAACATTCAGCAACGATAATACAGTTTTTAATAGTAATGGTATTCAGTATATCATTAATCCATATGATGAGATTGCCTTATCCAAAGCAGTTGAGTTATCAGAAGGAGGCAAAGGTACTGTAACGGTAATTAATGTAGGCGACTCAAGTACCGAACCAACGATCCGTAAGGCATTAGCGATCGGAGCAGATGATGCAGTACGCATAAATGCACAACCTAGGGACGCATGGTTTGTTGCGAACCAAATTGCAAACTATGCCAAAGGTGAAAATTTTGATTTGATATTAACAGGACGTGAATCAATTGATTATAACGGTGCCCAAGTAGCAGCCTTATTAGGTGAGTTATTGAGTTTACCTTCAGTTTCTATAGCGAAGAAACTAGATATACAAGGAACGGAAGCAACGATTGACCGGGAAATTGAAGGCGGGAAAGAAGTATTAACAGTATCCTTGCCAGTTGTTGTAGGAACCGCTGAAGGAGTAGCAGAGCCAAAAATTCCGAATATGCGTGGAATTATGGGAGCAAGAACAAAACCATTGCAGGTCATTGAGCCAATTGAAGTGAAGGAGTTATCAAGTATTTCTCGATACGAATCACCGGCTCCACGAAGTGCTGTGAAATTAGTAGATGACGTTGACCAATTGGTACAACTATTACACAGCGAAGCAAAAGTTATTTAATTCATTATCCTTAAGAAATTATCATGGCAATTTTAGTTTATATAGAAAACACAGATGGATCATTAAAGAAGTCGGCATTTGAAGTAGCATCTTATGCTAAAGCAATTGCAGACCAATTAGGTGATACGGTTACTGCATTATCCATTGGCAATGTGGATAAATCAGAATTGGAAAAATTGGGAAAATATGGAGTTTCCAAAGTATTGGATGCCAATCAAGATAAGTTAAAGAGCTTTGTCAACAAAGCTTATGCATCAATAATCGCGGCAGCAGCTAAGCAAGAGGATGCTAAAGTTGTTGTACTGTCGAATTCGTTCAGTGGAAAAGGATTAGGCCCAAGGGTAGCGGCAAAATTAGATGCAGGATTTGCAGATGGCGCGATAAACCTTCCAACATTCAATGGAGAAAGTATGGAAGTTAAGAAGACCGCATTCTCCAACAAGGCATTCGCTACAGAAGTTATCAATTCATCGGTAAAGGTGATAGCGGTGAATCCGAATGCATTTGAGGTAAAGGAAGTTGGTGGTACTGCAGAAATAGTTGATTTTACACCAGCAATTCAAGATCAGGATTTCAACGTAATGGTCAAGGAAATCGTTAGGGCAACGGATAAGGTTTCCCTTCCAGAGGCAGAAATTGTTGTTTCAGCTGGCCGCGGTCTGAAAGGACCCGAGAACTGGGGGATGGTTGAAGAATTGGCAGAAGTCTTAGGAGCAGCCACGGCATGTTCAAAACCAGTTTCAGATGCAGGATGGAGACCCCATTCAGAACACGTTGGTCAAACTGGGATTGTTGTGAGTCCGAATTTATATATCGCAATTGGTATTTCGGGAGCAATCCAGCATTTAGCGGGCGTAAGTTCGTCAAAAACAATTGTTGTTATCAACAAAGATCCAGAAGCGCCATTCTTTAAGGTTGCGGACTATGGAATTGTTGGAGATGCCTTTGAAATCGTCCCTAAGTTAACACAAGCGATCAAAAACATAAAAAACAACTAGGAATAACTAAACAATGAACGAGTGGCCTTGCCTAAAAAAACGCAAGGTCACTTTTTTTTTGCTGCGAATATTCCCATCTTTGTATTCACGTTAACGCGTTATCAATGAAGAAAATCAAGTTAGATATAGTAGGCCTATCATATAGCCAGACGCAGTCGGGTGCATATGCATTAGTTCTAGGAGAGGTTGGCGGCAACCGCAGATTGCCCGTAATCATTGGTGGTTTTGAAGCACAATCCATTGCTGTAGAAATTGAAAAAATGACTCCTAGTAGGCCACTAACGCACGATTTATTCAAAACTTTTGCAGAAACATTCAAAATTAAACTGGAAGAAGTATTGATCTACAATTTGGTAGATGGGATCTTCTTTGCGAAGTTAATCTGTAGAGACGGTGAGCAAACTTCAGAAATAGATGCCCGTACTTCAGATGCTGTAGCCTTAGCCGTGCGATTTGAATGCCCAATATATACCTATGACTTTATTATGAATACAGCAGGTATCGTTATTGAAGGCAATGATTTTGCATTTTTAGAAAACATTGAAAACGTGGGCAATTATAAACAGACAGAATCTTCAGTGGAAGAGAAAGAACAACAGGAACCCGTAGAAAAAGAACCTGCGAAAAACAAACCATCACCTTATGCTTCGTTAACGCTAGAACAGCTTGAAAAAACCCTTGAAAAGGCTATTGAGAATGAACAATACGAGACAGCCGCAAAAATCAGGGATGAAATAGAAAAACGAAAATCATAATTTCTACCTATACAACATAATAGCAAAATTATCATGTCTATTAAACTGAGGTTAACGATCATGAACTTCCTCCAATTTTTCGTTTGGGGAGCGTGGTTGATTACAATTGCAAACTATTGGTTTGGGACTAAGAATTGGGGCGGCACTGAATTTGGGGCCATATTCTCAACCATGGGCATTGCATCCCTATTTATGCCCACGCTTATGGGTATTTTAGCAGACCGATGGGTCAATGCTGAAAAACTTTATGCGACTTTACACTTACTTTATGCTGGCTGTTTAATCTACCTGGCACAAGTTGAAGATCCAGGTTCATTCTTTACCGTGATGCTATTAAGCATGTGCTGTTACATGCCGACCTTGGCCTTGTCCAATTCAATAGCATATACGGCGCTGAATCAAGGGAATTATGATCTGATCAAATCCTTTCCTCCTATTAGAGTTTGGGGTACAGTAGGATTTATTGCGGCGATGTGGATGACCAATCTAAGCGGGAATAAAGCAACCGAAGGACAATTTTATATTGCTGCTGGCGGCTCCATTCTTCTAGGATTGTATTCAATGATTTATTTGCCCAAATGCCCTCCTCAGAGACATATTAAAGAGAACTCAAGCTTAGCACAGCTTTTAGGATTGGAAGCATTCAAACTATTCGGAAACTTTAAAATGGCGATGTTTTTTGTGTTCTCTATGTTTTTGGGAGCTGCACTACAATTAACAAATGCCTATGGAGACGTATTTTTGGATGAATTTAAATTCTTTCCAAAATATGTAGACTCCTTCGTGGTGAAATACTCTACGATCATCATGTCGATTTCGCAGATTTCGGAAACGTTATTTATTCTAGCAATCCCTTTCTTTTTAAAACGATTCGGAATTAAACAGGTAATGCTAATCGCTATGGTAGCTTGGGTATTGCGATTCGGTTTATTTGCCTATGGAGATCCATCGTCGGGGTTATGGATGATTATCCTATCCTGCATCGTTTATGGAATGGCCTTTGATTTCTTCAATATCTCAGGTTCCTTGTTCGTTGAATCTAACACGAATAATAAGATCAGATCATCCGCTCAAGGTCTTTTTATGATGATGACCAATGGTTTTGGGGCTGTCTTTGGTTCCTGGGTCTCAGGTTGGATAATCGATAAGTTTTATACCCTATCCTTTAATGATAGTAATACATTAGCTCGATTTTTGGATTCAACACCTGAGAACGAAAAGCTACAGGAATTCATCGCTGGCAGAGGAGTAACGGTCAGCAATGGCATCTTTGACCAGGCTATACAATTAAAGGATTGGCATCAGATCTGGATTGCATTTGCACTATATACCTTGGTTATCGCAATTTTATTTGCCATATTATTTAGACATAAGCACGAGGTTACCTCTCATACCGAAATAAAACATTAATGGTCGGACCAAAGTTATAAGATCAACTATAGCTCTTGGTCAGACCTCACTTCCAATTTTTCACCTTTAATTGTTAAAAGATGTTAATATGAAATTGCCGATATACAATCGGCATATACTTTGCGTTATTATAGTACAAACAGAGTAAAAATAAAAGAGTAAAAAATTTCATAATTTAGGTTAATAATTGGTTAGTTAGAAAATCCTGAGGCTCCCCGCCTCAGGATTTTTTCATTTTAGAATGAAGTTACGGACTCTGGATAAATGTTGTACGCTTGTTAATTGAAGGATCTGAACTACATACGGACATAAAAAAAGGACTGCCAGAATTGCAGTCCTTGATATTTGATAAACTATTTAATACTATTCTTAGAATTTGTAACCAGTCCAAGTGAATGCAGATACATCCGCACCTTTGTTTCCAGCTTCAGCCTTTAAAGTTGCACCAACTTTGTTTTTGTTTGCAATTTTATCCAAACCGTTTGCAGGATCAACTGTATAGGTAATAGAAGATGATGCATCACCAGCATCATCCATATCGATTAATGCATTAGGAACAGCTACACCACCGAACTTAATGTAAGCATTGGTAATCGTTGCTTTCGCTTTTCTTCTGATTTTCATAACTTCAGTCATCATAGGTGTTACTTTCGAACCTTTGATATCTGCAGCATTATTAATGATTGTAATTCCATTGATTGTAAAGTTAGATTGGTTTACATAGTTTTCGTTCTTACCATCTAAGTTACCATCAGCTTCGATACCACGAGGATCAGAAGTTACCGTTTGGTAATTTGCTTCTCTGATTCCATACACATTAGTCAATGTTCCATTATAACCTTGAGTAAAGTCAAACATATCGTCATCAGCATTTACAACCAAGATATTAGAAGCATTTACAGAACCTCCGAAGAATTCAATAGCATCATCAGCACCATGGTTCAAGTAAATATTGCTAATTTTTGTTCCATTACCAACACCGTTCAAAGTAAGACCATTATGTTCTTTATCACCGTCGATACGGGCACCTGTATATTCGATTTTCACGTAGTTAAGAATACCTGAATTATCGTTTGCAGTTTCGCCGCCATATCTGATGTTTGAGCTGATTTCAGTACCCCAATCGCTAGTTTTACCTGTCTCATGAGAAAGAGGAGCACTACCATTGATTAATACACCACCCCAGTCACCTGATTTAGGAGTAGCAGAAGCCGAAGTGAATACAATTGGTTTTGCTGCTGTACCGTCAGCCATAATTTTACCACCTTTTTCTACCAATAAGAAAATGGAAGTACCGCTATCAGCTGCTTTAATTACAGTTCCAGCAGGAATAGTTAAAGTAGCACCGCTTTTTACAAAAACTGCTTTAGACATAGTGTATGTTACGTTAGCATCTAAAGTCATGTCTTTCGTAATATCTCCAGATAATTCCGCATCCTTAGGAGGTGTTGGAGCTGGAGTGTCATTGTCTGTACATGATGCGAATGCTAGTGCACTTGCTGCTAAAATTGAAAATAATTTTGTCTTCATAATCTTTTAATTTCTACACAAAGAAACCGTTACCAATTAACCTTTATGTTAGTTATTTATTAATTTATTGTTAAAACTTATAAGATACACCTAAACTTAAATCAACTCCGCGTTTAAATTGTTCCATAATGACTTTTGGAGCTCCATTATCAAAATTCATGAACAATTCTCTCGACGGGTTTAAGATATTCTCTGCTTTTAAATTTACTCCCCACTTCTTATTGATGTTTGCTTGCGTAACAAAATCTAAGCGAGGAATACCTTTTTCCATTATATTATTGTAACCTGCAGTTCCTAATGAGTAAATTCTATCAGAGAAGTAATTGAATATTACTGTTGGCATTAAATCGAAGTTATTGAATGCTAATTTGTAAGTCAGATCGGCATTCACTAACAATGGTGAAGCACCTTCCATTTTGTCATTTGTATTCTTGAATTGAGCAATCTGCGATTGTAATTTTTGATCCGAAAACAAGTAGGATACATTCAATCCAGCAGATAAAACATTTTCACCATATGCCGATGCAGTGCGTAATAAATCTTTCTTAACTTCTACCTCAGCACCAAATACTGTTGCTTCAGATCCTACGTTGACATAGGTAAGTGTATTACCGGCAGAGTTCGAATTAACACGGGCAATTGGATTATCGATTAGTTTATAGAATAAACCAACAGAGACTAACTCACTTTGGGTTGGATATAATTCCCATTTAACATCTGCATTGATTGATTTTGCAGGTACTAAGAATGGATTTCCTTCAATATAGGCATTGACATCCGCATAGCGCATTGGAGCAATTTCAATAAATTGAGGCAATGTATAGGTTTGACTTCCGGACGCTCTCAATAACATTTTTTCGTTCAAAGCGTACTTTAAGTTCAAGCTAGGTAAGAAATAGTTTTTCTTGATCTCTGCATAGTTTTTACCCGTAGGATCAGGAAGGTTTCCATCATAAGCAATAGATTGAAGGACATTATCTACTCTCAAGCCTAATACTGCTGTAAAGGCATCATTAAATTGGTAAGTACCGTTTGCAATAGCACTATGAATTCTTTTCTTCCCAACATAATAATTCGGCAAGAAAGGATTAGAACCACCTCTTAATGTTTCTAATCGGAAATCTTGTCCTAATGTATTGTTATTAAAGATCTCATCAACATTATCCTTAGTGACAGTAGAATTGATATTTAATATTTTGTGATTAAAGAAATAGGCATTAAAGTCTCTTTGCAATATATTACCATTATATCCGAAATCAATTCTACGATCTAGATTATTTTCATTTTGGATCTTATAAGTCAATATTGCTTTGGCAACCAATCCTTTTTCAGTAATGTCTGAATAGTACCTTTGATTTTCATTTGGACTATTCATTGGATATTGAAGAACATTATTTCTGATTAAGAACCTGTTTGTTCTGCGATCTGGCTCATTACCGATTACATAGTTAAATCCAACTCCTAAATCAGCAGTCCAATTCTCATTCAAGGTTAATTTTGACAACAATTGATTCACAAAAATATGGTTGTCATTTACTTGCTGTCTTCTAGAAAACTCAAGATCTCCTGTTTGTTCAGGGAAATTCATACCTTCTAATTCAGTCAATCGTTGAACTTGATCTTGGATATAAAGTGAGTTAAAGCTTACGTTGCTATTTGCCCATCCATATCTCATATTCAACATTGCTGTTTTAGATACGTGATATTCATTTTCAACGAAATCACGATCAGCAAGCATACTACCTGCATCAGATGTTGACCTAACCTTTCCATCAGCATAACGATATTTACTATCCATTGATGCTACGAAGAATACACTCAAAGGATTATTGGAAACCATAAATCGGCGATTTCCTAAGACTCTGAAGCTTGAATTGAATAGATTTTTTTGATTGTTGGGGTTCCAGTTATTTTTAAAATCATAACTGTTCAAATCCGTGATTCCTGCTTTAGAACCAGCAGGTAATGTTCCGAACCAATTTGTTCCATCAATTCTTTTAAAATTATCCTTTCCAACTGTTTGTGTGTTGACACCACCCGAAACAGCTACTTCTAAACTATTAGCTGTTGCTTCTTTTGTGAAGATATCAACATTTGCACCAGCTACGTCACCTGAGATAAATGGGTTGAACGTTTTGTTGACATTGATACTCTGAATGATATCAGAACCGAAGAAGTCTAAAGAGATATTTTTATAAAGAGGATCTTCCGAAGGTAATGGCAGCCCATTTAGAGAAGTTGAATTGTAACGGTCGCCCAAACCGCGTACAAGAATATTCTTAACCCCATCTTGCTTTGCTACACCAGCCATTTTAGTTAAAGCTGCCCGTGCATCACTAACACCTTTTCTTGAAAGTTCCTGTGCACCGATGGATTCCACCATCAGGTTTGATTTCTTCCTTTCTTCCAATAATGCCAGTTCTCCGAATTTTTCGCGACGTCTTGTAACAACGACTTCTTCGATCACTGCATCGGCATTCTTCAAGGCGAAGGAAACAAATTCCGTATCGTTCGTTTGTAGAGTGAAGTTTAATTCTTGGGCATCGTACCCCATTAGAGCGGCACGGATAAGATATTCTGAGGATTTATCGCTTGGCAAAGGAATGTAGAATTCTCCTTTATCATTTGTTGTTGTACCCAACTGAGAGTTTGCAATTGTTACTGTAACACCTGCCAAAGGTTGGTAAGATTCTACATCAACTACCGTTCCTTTTACTCCAAATGGTGCCTGCTGAGCATAAGTCATTAGGATGCCGAAACATAGAACCACCATTGAAAATACTTTCTTAATACAATTCATACAATGTTAATATTATGTTGCAAAAGTATAATCGGATTGTTACGTGAATATTAACACTTCATTATGTTAATATGACTCTCTAGTTAATTAATTGTTAAGACATCTATTAGTCAAATTGTTACCCATGAGATTGGCTAAAGCCAACAAATAATGTTATTTTGCAGCAAAGAAATATTATGAGCGATTTTGTATTAAAGACCTCCACTCTATCCTATCAATATCCAAAAGGTCCAAGACTATCCTTTCAAGATTTATTGCTACACAAACAGCAGCACACTTTGGTGCTAGGAGATTCCGGTTCGGGAAAATCAACTTTATTGAATTTAATTGCTGGATTTTCAGCTCCAACCACTGGAGAGGTCATTATTAATGAACAGGATCTCTATAAATTATCGGGAAGTGAACTTGATAAATTCAGGGCCCAGAATCTAGGTTTTATTTTTCAAGAAGCACACTTGCTAAAGAATTTAAGCGTTGCTGAAAACATCAAACTTGCACAGAGCCTAGCAGGATTTCCTGTGAATGAAAACGCGATTAAGACTTTGTTAGAAAAACTTCAATTGGGCGGCTATGAAAACAGGAGACCAAATGAGTTGAGTCGCGGGCAAGTTCAACGGGTTGCTATTGCGAGGGCATTGATCAATAAGCCTGCATTATTAATTGCTGATGAACCAACCGCTGCACTGGATGACAAAAATACTTTCCTCGTGATCGAATTAATCAAGGAGTTGGCAAATGAGCAAGGGAGCACCTTATTGATCTCTACGCATGATAAAAGATTAAAGGATGAATTTACGAACAATTATATTTTAGCAGCTCTTTAAGATGAATACACTACAATTAGTTTGGAAAAACATTACGCAACAGTGGGGCTCTACCCTATTGAGCATTATTTTAACCGCATTTGGAGTTGCTATCTTAGTGAGTATTTATATTACGAGTGACACCTTCGAAAAGCAACTTGATAGCAACAGCAAGCAAGTCGATTTGGTGGTTGGAGCAAAAGGAAGTCCACTACAGTTAATTCTAAGTTCGCTATACCATGTTGACAATCCGACGGGTAATATAAAATTAGCGGAAGCAGAAAAATTGATGCAAAACCCTTTTATAGAGAAGGCAGTTCCAATTTCTTTGGGCGACAATTTCAAAGGGCATCGGATTGTAGGGACAGATACCAGCTTTATTGGACTCTATGATCTTCATTTAAATGAAGGTAAACTTTGGGATAAAAGCTATGAAGTGGTTCTAGGAAGTGAAACAGCAAGGAAAAATAAATTAAAAATTGGGGATAAAGTGCATGGCGCACATGGTTTAGCAGAAAATGCCCATGTTCATGAAGACCAACCATTTACTGTGGTTGGAATTTTAAAGCCATCAGGATCAATTGTAGACAATCTATTGCTTTCGAACCTGGAAAGTGTTTGGGATATCCACGGAATCGGACATGAGGATCATGATCACGAACATGAAGGAGAAGGTCATGATGAACATGCTGATCATAATCATGCAGACCATAATCATGACCACGATACCGCAGCCGTTCAAGCTCATCAACATGATGAACACGAACATGATCATGATCACGAACACGACCATAATCATGCTGAAGAACATACTCATTCTGAAGCCACGGTTTCAGCAGATTCTTTGGTTACAGAAAGACCTCGGAATGATGTCTTTGTGAAAAGTATAGCCGATGATATCGTTCAAGATAAAGGTCTAGAGATTACTGCCTTATTGGTAAAATTTAGTTCACCGGCAGCAATTGGAGTAGTTCCAAAATTGGTCAACCAATCAACGAGTATGCAAGCAGCCTCGCCTGCTCTGGAAACAGCTAGGTTATTTTCATTGATGGGGGTGGGAATTGACTCCTTAGAAATATTGGCCTATGTTATTATGATCATCGCAGGTTTAAGTGTTTTTATCAGCTTATATAATGCATTAAAAGATAGGAAGTATGACCTTGCAATTATGCGGACATTGGGTGCAAGTAAGATTAAACTATTCACTTTGCTGATTGTCGAAGGATTGGTAATCACTTTTATTGGCGGAATATTGGGGTTATTGATTGGACATCTAGGCTTATATTTTATCAGTACCCAGACCAGTCAAAGTGCAGACTTTATACATGCATTTCAATTATATAGTAAAGAATGGTTAATTTTGCTTACGGCTAGTTTAATTGGAGTCATAGCATCCATTATCCCAGCAATAAAGGCATATAATACAACAATATCTACCATTTTAGGTAACAAATAAAGATGAAGAAGATTTTATTTACAGTATTTATTTTAATGATGACAGTGGGCTACTCAAAGGCTCAGATTGGAAACTATAATGAAGCTCAAGTACCGGATCATACACCAATGATGAACAGTACATGGGAAGCAATTGATAAGATGATGTATAAGGTTTCTACTGTTGGAAATAAGAAGGTCTATACTCCGACTTATCCTCCGGCATTAAAAAAATTAGAGAATACAGTTGTTGATTTACCGGGTTACATGGTTCCATTGGTGAGTGGTAGAAACCATAGTACCTATATGCTTTCGGTTTTGCCAATTACACAATGTCAATTCTGTGGTACCAATGGCATTCCTCCGATGGTGGAGATCTTCATGAAAAAAGGTACCGTAAAATTTACGGACGAACCGATCAAAATAAAAGGTAAGATGAAATTCAACCCGGAGCCTTTAAAAGGAAACGCGGAGATTCAGATCGTTGATGCCGAATTGGTAAATTAACGATTTAAAAGAGCAATTTCAGTACAAGCATACAGAGCGGCCGTTTCTGTGCGGAGTCTAGCTTCCCCAAGGGAAACTGGAATAAACTCTGCAGAAATGGCTTTTTCTATTTCTGATGAAGAGAAATCTCCTTCAGGACCAATCAATATGAGATATTTTTGATTGGGTTGGAATTCTTGATTTAAATATTTCTTTCCCTGATCTTCTTCACAATGGGCAATCGCTTTTTGATAAGAAGTATCTTCTTCAATGCTCTTCAAGAAGGAATCAAAAGATACAGCTTCATTTAAAAGGGGTAAATAAGCCTTCAGAGACTGTTTCATCGCCGAGATGATGACTTTGTTCAGACGTTCAGTTTTTACTTCCTTACGCTCAGAATGCTCGCTGATTATAGGCGTGATTTCCTGAATACCAATTTCGGTCGCCTTTTCTAAAAACCATTCCAGACGATCTATATTTTTAGTCGGCCCAACTGCAATGTGCAAATAGGAATTTGGCTTTTGAAATTCAGGAATGTAACTTAGAATTTTTAAAATCGTTCTTTTTGGATGAGGATCAGCAATTTCAGCTTCATAAAAACCGCCAACTCCATCAATCAACTGTACCTTTTCCCCTTGGTTCAGACGTAATACACGAATGGCGTGCTTACTTTCTTCCTCCGAAAGTTGAAAGTGAGCATGTTCGGGTCTTAAATCTGCTGTATAGAATAAATGCACCTTACTATCAATTATTCATCGTCCTCATCGTTTGGAGTTTCGATCAGGTCTAATTTTACAAACTCAATATTCTGTTGTGTCTTTTTGATGATGGTAAATCGGTAACCCAATTCTTCTGTACTATCACCCACATCAGGTATTTTTTCAAATAAATGAGAAACCAGTCCGGCAATCGTATCATAATCAGAACTTTCAGGAAGTTCCAAAGGAAGATATCCATTCGCATCGTGTACACTAGCTCCTGCATCGACCATAAACTCAGATTCTGAGATCTGTTCTACAACCGGAGTTTCCTCATCATATTCATCCTGGATTTCTCCTACAAGTTCTTCAACAATATCCTCCAATGTAACCATACCTGCAGTTCCACCAAATTCATCAAGTACAAATGCAATCTGAATTCTCTTTAATTGAAATTCAGTCATTAAATCATTGATTTTTTTGGTTTCAGGGATGAAGTAAGGTTTGCGCATGATGTTCTTCAGCACCACGTCTTTACCCTTTACAATCAGTGGTAAAATATCTTTGGTATGTACAACACCAATAATTTGGTCAATATTGTCATCGTAGATCGGAATACGGGAGTAACCTTCTTCTGTCACCGTATTGATAAATTCTTCTGCGGTATCGTCTTTGTCAACGGCTACAATTTTGGTCCTAGGAACCATAATATTCTTTACGATTCTTTCATTGAAATCGAAGACATTTTTGATTAATTCGTGTTCTGCATTATTTAAAGCACCACTTTCCTTCCCTTTTTCTAATAAATACTGCAGCTCTTCTGAGGAATGGCTGGCTTCATGTGCGCTGACTTGGACACCTATTAATCTTAACAGGAAGTTAGCGAAACCATTCAATAACCAAATGATAGGTCTAAAGATGTAATAGAAAAATTGAAGCGGCAAAGCAACACGCATAGTTGTTGCGACCGGTTTTTGGATTGCAATGGATTTTGGTGCTAATTCACCAAACACGATATGTAAAAAGGTAATGATACTAAATGCTAGGACGTGGCCTAGATTGGTAGCAAGCTTACCGGTAAGTTCAATATTGAAAACTCCGAAGATTTGATGTACGATTTGAGTCATTACCGCTTCACCGACCCAACCTAGGGCTAGGGATGCCAAGGTAATACCCAATTGTGTTGCAGCGAGGTAACCATCTAAATGGTCTGTTATGCTTTTCGCAATTTTAGCGACTTTGCTACCTGACTTTGCTTGTAATTCAATTTGAGACGCTCGAACTTTTACAATAGCAAATTCAGCTGCAACGAAAAAACCATTTGCAAGCACTAAAAAGATAGTCCAAAAAATATCAATTGCCATGATTTAGGTTTTTATTAGCGAATTCTTTCTTGTACATTTCTAAACTCTCTAATATAACATTTTGAGCAATAGCTCTTCCACTTAATTTATTAATAATAACTTTTTTGCCTTCAAGGTTTTTATATTCTTGAAAAAATTGCACGATTTCTTTCATGGTATGTGGAGGGAGTTCTGAAATATCGTTGATATAATTGACTGCCATATCATTTTTTGCTACAGCAATAATTTTATCATCCTGATCTCCAGAATCGGTCATACTCATTACACCTATGACTTTGGCATCCACTAGGGATGCAGGAACAAGATCCACTGAACATAGCACAAGTATGTCCAATGGATCTCTGTCGCCACAATAACTCTGTGGTATAAAACCATAGTTAGCAGGATACACCATTGAAGAATGTAATACCCTATCCAACTTAATCATTCCAGATGCCTTATCAATTTCATATTTTCCTCGACTGCCTTTTGGGATTTCAATTACGGCAGTTACCGTATTTGGAACATCCTGACCAGGAGAAACTTGATGCCAAGGGTGCTGTTCTTGTCCTAACCCAATTAGGCCAGTTAACATTAAAAACAGCGTCAACAAAATCTTGGGGTCCATGGAATGGTTACTTGTTTCTAATTTCTGTATTGTAAAGTTCAACACTTTCCATGATGATATTTTGAGCGTAAGCACGACCATAAAGATTTTCTATGGTTACATTCTTACCTTCAAGCGCTTTATAATCTTGGAAGAATCGAACAATTTCCTTCATAGTGTGAGGAGGAAGTTCAGATAGGTCATTGATGTAGTTTACTGACATATCGTTCTTAGCAACGGCAATAATTTTGTCGTCTTGTTCACCATTGTCAATCATATGCATAACACCGACAACTTTCGCTTCGATCATACACATAGGGTAAACATCAACTGAGCATAAAACTAAAATATCCAAAGGATCTTTATCATCGCAATATGTCTGCGGAATGAATCCGTAGTTAGCTGGATACATTACTGAAGAAAACAATACACGGTCTAATTTGATCAAACCACTGTCTTTGTCGATTTCATATTTCGCTTTAGAACCTTTAGGAATTTCGATAATGGCATTTACGGAGTTAGGCAAGTCCTCACCAGGAGACACTTGATGCCAAGGATGTTGTGTACTCATTAAATAATTACTGTTTGTTTATTTCGTTTTTCGTTTTTCTATTTTTCAACCACTTCTTAAGTAGAGCAATTGCTATAGGTAGGAATGCTATGACGATTAATCCGACGATGATATACTCAACGTAATCAATAATCCAAGGGAATTTAACGCCCAAATAGTATCCAGTTAATGTCAATAGAGACACCCACAATAATGCTCCTAGGATGTTGTAAAGCACGAACTTCCTGAAGTTCAGCTGTACTACACCAGCGAAGATGGGAGCAAATGTACGAATTATGGGTACAAATCGACCAATTATTAATGCAGTTCCGCCATATTTTTGGAAAAACTCTTCAGCCATGATGACATATTTCCGTTTAAAAAGGAAGGAATCCTTCCGCTTAAACAGCATTGGCCCCGTTCGATGCCCGAACCAATAGCCGGCGAAATTGCCGAGTATTCCGGCGGATAATATCCCGAAATACAATGTAACAATATCCACATCAATTTTATGCAGGGCACAGAAAAGGCCTGCTAAGAACAACAAATAGTCACCAGGTAGAAAGAAACCAAAGAATAGTCCGGTTTCTGCAAAAACAATAAGACAAACGATGTAGAATCCACCGTGGCTTAAAAGATATTCAGCATCTAGCAATTGTTGAAAAGACAACAAGTATTCTTGCA
>JBEBTR010000026.1:0-27737 GCA_040393725.1 Sphingobacterium endophyticum
AAAAGAAATCAAATTGCTCTTTAAGAGCTGCTGCGATATTTGCCATATTAGCAACTACATTGTTTTCTCCAGTTAACAATCCTTTAATTTGGGGAATAAGTGATTGATACTGTTGTTCTTTAGTACCTTTTGAAATATTTAAGTCATCCATTGTTTAGTATTTAGTATAAAGTATTTAGTAGTTAGACATAAGACATAAGAGCCGAGATAGTTTTTTTTATAAGTAGTTAGTATTGAGTATTTAGTAGTTAGATTTTTTTATAAGTAGTTAGTATTGAGTATTTAGTAGTTAGATTTTTTTTATAAGTAGTTAGTATTGAGTATTTAGTAGTTAGATTTTGTAAAGTTTGGTAAGAAATCTTTTAAAACCCTTGCCAATCATCTAACTACTTAATACTAACTACTAAATACTATCGTAAAGTTTGCCAATAAATCTTTTAAAACCCTTGCCAGTCATCTAACTACTTAATACTAACTACTAATTACTTAATACTATTTCACATTTTTTTCAATGCGGCTTTTATGAGTTGTTCCACGGTTAAGTCGGGTTCAGCGACGTAAATTGCGTGGAGTACTTTTTCGGCTTGAGCTTTTGGAAATCCTAACATGACCAAGGCGGTAAGTGCTTCTTCGGAGGAAGAAGGTTTACTTAATGGTAAAGGTATAAGTGCATCAGGGCCTTGTTTTTTCAATTTGTCCTGAAGTTCCAGAATAACTCTTTGTGCTGTTTTAGGGCCAATGCCTTTAATTTTTTGAATCACATTAACCTGACCAGCAACAATAGCTTGCTGTATTTCTTCTGGAGTAATCGAAGAAAGCATCATCCTTCCTGTATTTGGACCGATGCCAGAAACAGAGATAAGGTGGTGGAATAAATGTCTTTCAGCTTCGGTTGCAAATCCAAAAAGTGTTTGAGAATCTTCGCGAACCTGGAAGGAAGCATATAGTTTACAATCCTCTTTATCCTTGATTAAACTATAAGTGGTTAGGGAAATATGCAAATAATAGCCAATCCCACCCACTTCTAAAATGACGTGGGTGGGAGCCTTAAATACAAGTTTTCCTTTAAAATATTCGTACATAAGCTATGCTTATTGATTTTTTAATACTTTTTCATGTTCAATAGCATCTACAACAGCGATTGTAACCATGTTGACAATTTCGCGTACCGAGCTATCCAATTGAAGGACGTGTACGGGTTTGTTCATCCCCAACAGTACAGGACCAACAGCTTCTGCATTGCCAACTTCTTGCAATAATTTGTATGCTATATTACCAGATTCAAGGTTAGGGAATACCAAGGTATTAGCAGGTTCTCCATTCAAGGTTGAGAATGGGAAGTTGTCTGCCAAAAGATTTTTATTTAATGCGAAGTTTGCTTGGATTTCACCATCAGCAACAATTTCAGGATGTTCTGAATGTAAGATTTTTACAGCATCTCTAACTTTGTCAGAAATGTCCCCATCGTTCGAACCGAAGTTAGAATATGAAAGCATGGCTAATCTTGGCTTGATATTAAAGCGTTTTACAGCAGAATCTAATAAAACAGAGATATCCGCTAATTCCTGAGCATTAGGGTTGGCATTAACCGTTGTGTCCCCAAAGAAAAGAGGACCTTGGCTTGTCAACATAATGTACATTCCGGCTACTCTACTTCCTGGTTTCGCACCAATTACTTGTAATGCTGGGCGAATGGTGGATGCATAATTCCTTGTAAGACCAGAAATCAATGTGTCTGCGTCACCAAATTCAACCATACTTGCAGCAAAATAGTTCCTATTCGTCATTAACTTACGAGAATCTAATTTATTGATGCCACGGCGTTGTCTTTTTTGGTACAGATGATCTGCATATTTTTCAAATCGTTCAGATTTGATTTCTGACTGAGGATCAATTATTTCAACTCCATCTAATTCGAAGCCATATTCTTTAATTAACCCGTTGATTTTATTTTGGTTACCTAGAAGAATTGGGAAAGCAATACCTTCTTCTTTTACGATTTGTGCAGCGCGAAGCGTTTTATAGTTGTCTGCTTCTGCAAATACCACCCGTTTAGGGTTTGATTTTGCTTTAGCAGTAATTGTGCGAACCAATCGGTCATCTTTACCAAGTCTTTTACGAAGTTCATCGCGATAAGCATCCCAATCTTCTATGACTTTACGTGCTACCCCAGACTCAATGGCAGCCTTTGCAACAGCTACAGAAACTTCCGTAATCAAACGTGGGTCAGTTGGTTTAGGAATGACATAATCAATTCCAAAGCGAAGATTATTTGTGTTGTAAGCGATATTTACTTCTTCCGGAACTGGTTGTTTAGCTAATTCAGCAATTGCTTTCACAGCTGCGATTTTCATTTCTTCGTTAATAGCAGTTGCTCTGACATCTAAAGCCCCACGGAAGATATAAGGGAATCCTAAAACGTTGTTAACCTGATTAGGGAAATCAGAGCGGCCTGTTCCAATAATTAAATCATCACGAGTTTCAATAGCAAGCTCATAGGCGATTTCAGGGTTAGGATTCGCCATTGCTAATACGATCGGTTTTGGTGCCATGCTTTTTAGCATGTCTTGAGTTAAGACATCAGCTGCTGAAAGACCGATAAAAACATCGGAATCCTTCACTGCATCAGCTAAGGTATGGATATCACGATCTGTAGCCCATTCAGCTTTTGTTGGATCTAAGGTTTCGCGATCTTTACGTATCACCCCCTTACTATCCAACATGACAATATTTTCTTTCTTAGCCCCTACAGCTACATACATGGCTGTACATGAAATAGCCGCAGCACCAGCACCATTAACTACGATTTTTACATCAGCAATATTCTTACCTTGTAATTCGCAGGCGTTAATCAGTGCAGCACCAGAGATAATCGCCGTTCCATGTTGATCATCGTGCATCACAGGGATATTCATTTCGGCCTTTAATCGACGTTCGATTTCAAAACATTCCGGAGCTTTAATGTCTTCAAGGTTTACACCACCGAAAGTAGGCTCCAAGGCTTTTACGATATTTACAAATTCATCAACATTTTTAGTGTCCAATTCGATGTCAAAGACATCAATATCAGCAAAGATTTTGAAAAGTAATCCTTTACCTTCCATTACGGGTTTACCAGCTTGGGCACCGATATCACCTAAGCCTAATACCGCAGTACCATTACTGATTACGGCTACCAAGTTTCCTTTGGCAGTATATTTATAAGCATCTTCGCTATTTTCTGCAATTGCCAAGCAAGGCTCAGCTACCCCAGGGGAATACGCCAAAGAAAGATCTCTTTGGGAACTATGAGGTTTTGTTGGAACCACTGCGATTTTGCCCGGACGCCCCATTGCATGGTAATTTAAAGCGTCTTTTTTTCTGTTGATGTTACTCATTACAATTTTGGTTTATACTTATATTCATGACTATTACCTAGTAATAATCTACTTTAATACATCTAATAATTTAAACATTCTTTGGCGCATTTGCCCAGCAGGGCCTTGGTAATTGTTTACTAATAATGCGAATGTATATTCTTGCCCATCACTAGCCTTCTGATAGCCAGTATATCCTAAAACTCCGCCAATAGTACCACTTTTCATGCTGGTATTGTTAATATTTGGCAAAGATTTTAAAAATTCATCATACCACGGTCTCCCTTTAGCATATTGCATAATTTTGCCCATTGCCAAAGTAGTTACCCGGTTTTGTGGAGATAATCCCGATCCATCAAAGGTATTTATAGCACTAGGATCAATTGAAAGCTTATTTTGCCAGTATTTTGAAACTAAGGTAGCCGCACTTTCAGTGTTGAAATCCATAGCTGAAATCCCACCTATTATCTTCAACAGAGATTCTCCATAAAGATTGATGCTCTTCTGATTAAACCAATGTACAATTTCTCCTAATCTTGGTGATTTTAGAGATAGGAGTAAGTTTCTATTGCCCTCCATAAGGGACAAGGAATCCATATTCATTAATCGTTTCGCTGTAATTACAGTATCCGAAATTAAAATGGAATCTTGGTTTAATGTTTCTGCTAGTGAATAGGCTAAATCAAGTGCAGGGTCAGGAACTGATATTTCAATTGTTTTTTTCAGGTCAGCTCCATAAGTTCCTCTTAAATATACTTCAGTAGAATAGGGGGCAGAAAACGCATATACCTTATCTCCAGAACCATTCGAACCTGTTTTTACTTCATTAATTAAACTATAAAAAGGAGGGGTCTTAACAGGGTTTAGTTTTGCTGGCTGGCCAGGTCTACTAACCGTAAAATTGACACCCTGTTTATTCTCTTTCCAATTTAAAGCAGATACTCCGGCACCGTAATAATTTCCGATATCAGTCCACATCCAGGTTCCAGGGACATCATATCCATTGAAGAGCTTATCATCAGCAATTAATTTTCCATTAATTTGTTTGATGCCAGCTTTTACGATGGCATCCTTCCATTTTGCTAATAATACTTCAGGTTTTGTTTCTGGATAGCGATCGCTTCCAAGTGTAGGATCGCCTTTACCCTCAATTATGATATTACCATTTAAAGTTCCCAGGGAATCAATTGTTCCGGTGTAGAAAAGGTCGGTTTGGAATGTAAAGTCTGCTCCTAAAAGATCAAGTGCGGTAATGGAAGTGATGACTTTTAAGGTAGATGCGGTTGGCATTCCGATCTGATTATTGCTATCAAAAACAACCTCGCCTGTTTTAGAATTGATGACCGTCAAGGAAGCCATACCATTTTTAAGAGATGGGTTCTTACTAAAAGTTTCAAACGCCGTTTGAACTTTTGATTTTACTCCTTGAGCCTGTAAGGTATGTACACTTACTAAGCTAATTACCGTAAGGAAATAAAAAAATGAAAAAAATCTTCTCATAGGTAGCAAATATCGTAATCTACTGCACAAGTAGTACATTTAAATTGTAAAATTTCAAATGTATGATGAAGTGAATGTATTAATTGTGAGAGTTTTTATAACTTGCGACGATTATTAAAAATAACATAATGAAATACATCGAGAAATTAGCTTCCATCCGTCAAGAGATGAAAGAAAAGGGTGTAGATGCCTATATAATTCCTTCCTCCGACCCTCATATTAGCGAATACCTTCCGGAGAGATACAAGTGCATTGCCTGGACATCGGGATTTACCGGTTCTGCGGGTACTTTAGCGATCACTCAAGATTTCGCAGGGCTATGGACGGATTCAAGATATTTTGTTCAGGCTGCAGAACAATTAGCTGGTACTGGATTTGAATTGGTCAAACTTCAAGTTCAAGGACGTGCTGAATATGCGACATGGCTTTCAAAAAATTTAAAGTCTGGTGATACAGTTGCGTTTGATGGAAATTTAGCATCGGTAGCGGTAGCTCAGGCTGTTCAAAATGAACTGGAGCCATTAGGTATACAAGTTAATGGACATCTTGATTTATTAGACCCTATATGGGAAAATAGACCAGAACTTCCTCAAGAAAGAGCGTATTTAATTGATGTAAATACAACAGGTCAGTCAACTGAAAATAAGATTTTGGCTGTAAAGGAGAAATTAAAGGAGAAACGCGCTGATGTGCATTTTGTTTCTTCATTAGATGATTTAGCATGGATTTTAAATATCCGTGGTAATGATGTACACTGTAACCCGGTTGTCTTAGGATTTTTATTGATCGAAGAAGTCCGGAATATCCTTTTTATTGGGGACAATAAATTATCTGCAACAGATATTGCATCGTTACAGAACGCGGGGATTGAGGTTTCAAACTATCAGGAGGCGTTTGAAAAAGTAAAGAATCTTCAAGCAAAGCGTATATTATTAGATCCAAAGAAGACTTGTTTTGCAATCTATGATTCTGTTCCTGAAGAAATTGAAATTTTGGAGGACATGAACCCTTCCACGGCTTTAAAATCCATTAAAAATGAGGTTGAGATTTCTCATACGAGAAATGCCATGATTAAGGACGGTGTTGCGTTGACAAAATTCTTCAAATGGGTCGAGGATAATGTGAGCTCAGGAGAGCTTTCAGAAATTTCTATTGCAGAAAAACTTCAGCAATTAAGAGCAGATTCAGAAGGGTTTGTCGATATTTCATTTGATACCATTGCAGGTTATAGAGCACATGGAGCACTTCCACATTACAAAGCAACAGAAACAAGTAATTCCACCTTAAAAGCAGAAGGATTATTATTGGTTGATTCCGGAGGACAATATACAGATGGAACTACCGATATCACCCGTGTTATTTCATTAGGCAATATCACGGAAGCAGAGAAAGCAGATTACACGTTGGTACTCAAAGGTACTATTGAAGGATCCCTAGCTGTTTTTCCAAAAGGGACGAAAGGATATTCCATTGATGCTATTACAAGACGACCTTTGTGGGAAACTTTTAGAAACTATGGTCACGGAACAGGTCATGGGGTAGGGTTCTTCTTAAACGTTCATGAAGGGCCACAAGTTTTCAATATGGCGGCAATTGACATAGCAGTGGAAGCAGGAATGATTACATCCATTGAACCCGGCCTATATAGAGAAGGGGAATATGGAATTCGAATTGAGAATCTGGTCTTATCCAAAGTGCTCGAAAGCAACCAATTCGGTGAATTCATGGATTTCGAGACATTAACGATATGTTATATTGCTACTGATTTGGTTGATAAGTCACTTCTAGATCAAAAACATATAGCCTGGTTGAATAATTATAACGGTTGGGTGTTTGAAAGCCTATCTCCAAAACTGAATGATAGTGAGAAAGCTTGGCTGAAAGAAAAAACCAAAGCGATTTAAAGAAGAATAGGGGGGCGTGGTGGCATTACAGATGTTTATGGATCGATTATTAGGTGTTTAATATTTACTCGATCGTAGGTATAAGTAATATGAACATTTCCCTTGGAATCCTGGAAAATTGTTGGATAGCTAAATTCACCTTTTTCGTTGTTTTCAAGGGCTAGGAATTTTTCCCAGTTCAGGCCGTCTTTAGAGTAAGCAATATTTAATTTTGCTCTTCCTTCCCACCATTCTTTTCCGGGAATATCAGGGTTATATACAATCCAATAGTTATTGCCGACCGCAATGGCATCTGTTCCCGAATTCGGGTTTACTAAGTTTGTTTTTGCGAGTTTTGACCAAGTCTTTCCCTGATCTTTTGACCAAGATGTAATCACAGAACCTTCTCTACTTCGGCAAAGAACCTGGAGGATATTATCCGGATGAAAGACAATGCTAGGTTGAATTACATTAAAGGAGGATTCATGGTCGATTGGGATTTTTTTCCAATTTTTCATTTTCGAATCTGCCATTTCTACATGGGCTACCCATCTTGTTTCAGACAGCTCTTCACTAGACGGTGCAATTACGGATCCATTTGCTAGTTCTTTAGGTTTGTTTTTTATTGGGCCTAAAATTCCGTCTGGCAATCTTTCAGGTTTAGACCAGGTCTTTCCATTATCGTCTGAGGTCTTCATCATTCCCCACCATTCTCTAGGATTTGGTCCAACTTTATAAAAAAGGTAGATTGTAGACTCAGCACCTTTTCGAAAAAGAACAGGATTCCAACATGGATAGGTCTTATCCGCTATTCCATCTGCCCAAACTTGTGGTTCTGACCATTTATTTCCGTCGTAAATAGATCCCCAAATTCTTACATCTTGATTCCCTTCATGTGATCCTGCAAACCAAGTTGTTAATAAATTTCCGTTTTTAGCCTCCTCTATGCTAGATGCATGACATTGTGCAAAATATTTCCCTTGTTCAAAAATAAATTCCGACTTCAATATTTTTGCATTAGGGATTTGCCCTAATGAGAAATAAGGAACAACAAACAATAGAAAAATGCAATAACAGACTTTCATAAGGGTTGGTTTAAAGATGGATACAATTCCTAAATTATCTGTTAAAATAGGAAATTGTATCCAAACTTCTATTTTAGTGTGACCTGAATTGCTGTAGCATAGCTTAAATTCTTAGCAGAATTTTGAACTGTAATCATATTGTTTTTTAAAGACCATTTCACTTTTCCCGGATGCCCCAGGATTTTTACTGCATTTACCTTACTGTCTTGCGGAAGCTGAAATGAAAAGCTTTTTGGGGCTTGATAAGTTTCACCTTCGGTTAAATGGAAAACGTTAATAGTTTTATTGTCTTTACTGCGTGTGTAATAATATTCATTTTCATGATAGGGAGCGATGCTACGAGTTGCATAAATGGCAGACTCATTTGTTTTAATCCAAGAAGCAAGTTCTTTCAATCGATCATAAGCAGCTTGATCAAAATCACCATTAGGACCCGGAGCAATATTCATTAAATAGTTACCACCTCTGGAAATAATCTTTATCAGGGTTTCAACAATTTTTTTTGTTGGTTTATATTGATCATTTGGAACATATGAGAAGGAATTTCCCATGGTAATACAACTTTCCCAAGGAATATCTAGCGGATGTTCAGGGATAGCTTGTTCGGGGGTTACATAGTTTTCCCATTTTCCAGGAACAGTTCGGTCAACCACAATAATTCCAGGTTGGTTTTTTCTCGCCATACCTCCAATCCGATCCATATCAATATCCTGCTCAACTTTTATTCCGCGCTGCCAGTCAACAGATTGGTCTATTGTGCTGAAAGGTCTTACCCAGCCGCCATCTAGCCATAAAATATCGACCTTTCCATACTCAGAGGTCAACTCATTGATTTGGTTATAGGTGTAGTTCTTAAAATTATTCCAGCGTTCAGGATATTTTGTAGGGTCATAATTAACATTTCTATCTTTTGGTGGGAAATATGGCCACCAGTAGTGTTCTGTATGCCAGTCAGGTTTAGAGAAATATGCACCAATTTTAAAACCGTCTTTTCTGAAAGAATTAAATATTTCTTTGGTGACATTTGCTTTTGGGTTTTTAGAAAAAGGAGTTTTTTTATCGGTGATTTTATAGTCGGATTCCTTCGTGTCAAACATGGCAAATCCATCGTGGTGTTTTGTTGTGAACACGACATATTTCATTCCTGCTGCTTGTGCAGCATCAGCCCATTTTTGAGGGTTGAAATCTACAGGGTTAAACGTTTTCTGTAGGTTTTCGTAGTTTCGGACATATTCGAAATAGGTTTTGCCATGTTCCGGTTTACGCTGTGTCCAACCTTCATCTTCAGGACATATACTCCAGCTTTCAACGATTCCCCATTGGCTATAGGTCCCCCAATGCATAAAAAGTCCGAATTTCATATCCTGCCATTCTTCTAGGTTTTGTAGCACAGCAGGATCAGAAGGTTTTTGGTACCCTGCTGATACATTATGGGCTTGACCAAACGCTACCGAGGATATAAGTAAAAATGCTGCGGTAAATAACTTTGATTTCTTCATAGTATTAAGTTTAGGAGTGATCATAAAAGAAAAGCCACAATTTGTGGCTTTTCCTATGTATTGGATTGGTAAAATTAATTTACGTCCCAGAATAATTTGGTGTTCACATTATCCTGATCTTTTACAGCATTGTAGTTTTCAGTGTTGTAAGTAACTTCCGATTGAGGGATATTCCATTTAACAGGAACAGTCTTTTGAAAATCAGAAGATTCAATTCTAAAAGCAAAAACAGGATAGTTCAAACGTCTCACCTCAGACCAGTTTTCGACAGATTGAATAATGTTGAAGTGCAACCATTTTTGCATTGCAATTAATTGGGTATTATTGGTGCCCCAGCCGATATTAGCGATATATTTATTGATATCTGCAGCTGCAGGAGCTTCAGGTTTTGCAACCAAACTATTGTTGCTCACATTTCTAAGCCTTACTTGTAAATCGATAGATTGCTTGATACCGTTTTCAAAGTTAGTTTTAGCCGAGGCCGCATTTCCAGTTTTTAAGAAATTCTCAGCAAGCAAGAAATTAACTTCAGAAGCCGTCACTAATATTCCAGGGAAATTCTGGTTACGAGAATAAGTTGATCTGTTGTAAATTGCAATTTTGCTTGGATTAGCTGGTGTTCCTGCAATTTGAGCAGATTGTGTAGCCCCAGGAAGAGATTGATCAAGACCAATAAATTCACCTTTAGCACCTGCACCAGGTTCAAACATAAACGGTAACCTAGGGTCTGCTTTTGAAAGCATATGGTCGATCATCACCTTTCCAGCGATATTGTTGTTCCAGCTTTCGATTGCATCTTGAAAACCTCTAGCATTTACATCAGAAGCATTATTGAAGATATCTAACTGAACGTTTTCATCATTTTTAGTAACCAATGGAAATTTTGTTGGATTGTTAATGATTTCACTGATTTCTTGCGTAGCTCTAGCAGAGAATTGAGCATTGCCGGAAACACGGGTTAGCATTCTTAATCGCAGTGAATTACAGTACCTTTTCCATAAGTCTACATTACCAGAATTTATTAAATCCTGTGTTCTGAATGATTCGGTTACCGTCGAAGGTAATGTATAATTGCTCAATTCATTACTGATCGATTTTAAATCATCAAGCATTTTAGTGTAGATATCAGCAGCTTTATCGTATTTCGGATAAGAAATTGTATAATCACCACCATTTGTACTCAAAAGACCGGCCTCAGACCAAGGGATATCTCCATGAAGATCTACCTGTTGTTGGGTTAAATCGTAAAAGAAGATTTTTGATGTCAAATAAAACACTTTTTTAAGTTGTTTTTCAGCATCAGGGCTTGCATTATAGATTTTTTCAAACTCCTTGAATTGAGCTAAACCTTTGTAATATCTTTCCCAACGGTCATTAATTGCCGCCATTCCTGGTGTAAGATGATCTGTAGCATTTGCCCAACCTATTGTTTGAACATATCTATGAATTGTTGGAGAAAGAGTAACGAAGTAATTTCTATAGGTAGGAACTACAAGTTCAATAAATCCATATTGTATTCCGGCAAATTGTTTTTCTATGGTAGCCTCAGTTACCTTGGAAGGATCACGGTAGTCGGAATCAAAGTCACCTTTTTTACAAGATGTTATCGTTGAAAGTGATGCTGTCAGTAAACCAGCTATCACGAATAATTTTGTTGTTTTCATAATTTTAGAAGCTAGCACGTAACATGAAACCATAAGTTCTTGTTGCAGGAGCAGTACCTGCATTCGTAACGTTATTAACCCAGAATGAACCACCTGTCATTTGCTCAGGATCTAAATCTTTAACCGATCTGTAAAGGAAAAATAAGTTTCTTCCAAAAGCAGAAATCTGTAGGTTTTTAGCTCTTAATTTCTTAGCAAATGTATTAGGAAGTCTATATCCTAAAGATAGTTCTCTCATTTTGATGTAGTTGTTTTTCTCAACATACAAGCCATAATTCGAGTTGGAATATTGAGGTCCACCCCAGTTGTAAGTTTGAGCGTAATAATAAGCTTGAGAAATGATATTGCTGTTAGTTGATCCATCTGCAAGAACACCATCCATCAACATACCATCAGTAAATACTTTTTCCCCATTAGGGCCAGCACTTCCAGAAGTAGCAATACCTTTACCATCTTTTAGATAATAACTAAGACCGCCATGTTCAGTATCCATAGCTGTAAGAGTTTCTTCTAATAAACCACGGCTCTTCATCCAGTTAATACCAGTTGGCATGATATGACCTCCCCAACGGAAATCGATTAATGCGTCAAGGGTAAAGTTTTTGTATGTAAATGTGTTGATTAAACCACCCACAGCTTTAGGCATTGCATTTCCAGCTTTAACCCAAGCATCTGCATCTAATTGGTAAAGACCATTATCTTGAACAACTTTCTTACCTGAAGCATCATAAACATAAGGGTGTACCATAATATCACCCATGGACTGACCTACGTTAGCAACCAATTGTGCAGCCGCACCATCGTAATCAGCAAGCATCAATTGAGAAGCACCACCTGGTAATTCTTCCACCATGTTTTTATTCATTGAGAAGTTTAATACCGTGTTCCATCTGAAGTTGTCATTTTGAATTGGAACACCAGTGATTGCAAATTCCCAGCCTTTATTTCTTAAAGTACCGACGTTTGCTAAGATTGAAGAAGCACCTGAAGTATTTGGAAGCGTATAATTTAAGATCTGATCTACGATTTTACCATTGTAATAAGTAATGTCAAATCCTAATCTATTATTGAACAATCTAGTTTCAATACCAAACTCCATTTCATGTTTGTTTTCAGGTTTGATTTTTTCATTTCCGAAAGAAGAAGTAGGAATTTGCGTATAAAGTACAGAAGTACCAGAACCTTGATTACCCAAAGTATATTGCGTATAACTTAATGCACTTTGATAAGCTGTAGGGTATTTACCCACAATACCGTAAGAACCTCTTAGTTTTGCATAGTCAAAATATTCAGGCATTTGGAATGCTTCAGAAAGGATAATACTGGTATTTACGGAAGGGTAGTACAATACGTTGTTATCTGGGTGCATTGTAGAGATTCTTTCTCTCCTCAAAGTACCTTCAACAAACCAGAAATCTTTAAAGTTAAAGTTTACTGACCCGAATGTTGCATCTCTTAATGTGTTCAATTTAGATGTTGAAGTTCTAGCTTGGTTAATTGAAGCACTTACATCATACCAATTTCTAACACTCAGTCCACCATCCGTATTACTGGTCATGTTTGTAGTTTCAGAGCTAGTAGCCGTGTAACCAACCATAGCACCTAATTTTACATTATCGGTAATCTGTTTAGAATATGTAGCCAATAAATCGGTATAATAGACGTTAGCAGTTTGGTTGCTTAGACCATAAAAACCACCGTTAGTAAATGCTAATGGTTGTTCGTTCGGCTGTTTGTCATCTGTTTTCAAGTTTGTCATATCAGCAGAAAACCTTCCACGAACAGAGAAGTCCTCAGTAACTTGCCAAGTATTTGTGAATGAACCGATGATTCTGTTAGAGTATTCATCGTACTGTCTTGCTTTTGTGTTCCACATAAAATCTAATACATCGGTTTTATACCCATTATAGATAAGATTTTCACCTGGAGTTAAGCTTTGAGAATTTGTGCCCACCACATATTTGTAACCAAGACTTGTTTGATATTTATCTAAATACCACTCAGGGTTATCAAAAGTAGAGATCATCCCTGTAAAGTTATTGATCATACGGTCAGTCATGAACGGTCTGTTATGCGTATGTTGGTTGATATAGTTTACAACAACATCAGTGGTCAATTTGTCCCAAAACTTAAATGTTGAGTTAATACTTGCGATATTTTTCTTGTTGTAAGAGTCTAGGGAAGTCATTTGGTTATCTTGTCTAGTTAAAGAGAACCTTGTATTTGACTTATCTGTAGTATTGCTTAACGCCAAGTTGAAAATCGTGTTGTTAGGATTGTTGAAGAACTTATCGTAAGAATTTTGTGCTACATATGGTCTAACTTTTCCATCCCATGATATGATAGGTTGGCCGTCAAATTTAGGACCATAGTTAATTGTTGCAGCTAATACTCCTCTAGTTACGCCATCAATAGCCATTGATTGATCATAATAGAAGAATTTGTCTTCTTTTTGACCGGCATCAGAATATTCAATTGAATAACCTGGACCCCGAACGTCTTGGAATCTTGGAAGATAAGCGATTTGATCATGCGTGTAAGTTGCATTAAAGTCAATTGCAACACCTTGCCCTCCTTTTCCGGATTTCGTAGTTACCATTACAACACCGTTTAATGCTTCAGAACCGTATAATGCAGCCGCAGAAGCCCCTTTCAAAACTGAAATTGATTCGATATCTTCAGGGTTCAGGTCTTCTAATCCATTTCCTCTTGCACGTTGGTCACCCCAGTAGTTAGAGTTGTTAAATGCTGTTGTTCTCATTGGTACCCCGTCGATAATGATTAAAGGTTGAGAACTTCCGGTCACTGAGTTAGTACCACGGATATTGATATTGATACCGGATGTTGCGCCACCTGGTGATGAAGAAATACGAACCCCTGGAGCCTTACCGTACAAAGCGCCTGCTACGTTAGGTGAACCAGTTTTCGTTAATTCTTTTGCCTCCACGGTACTCATCGCATAACCCAATTCCTTAGGTGCTCTTTTAATACCCATTGCGGTAACAACCACCTCGTCAATGTTTCCTGCATCTTCCTGAAGGGAAACATTTACGGTTGTCGATGTAACTGCGACTTCTTGAGATTGAAAACCTACGCTTGTAAAGCGTAGTTTTTGGCCATTATCGGCTTGAATGGAAAAGTTACCATCCATGTTAGTTTGAGCTGCTTTGTTGGTTCCAACAACAGTCACGCTCACACCAGCAAGGCCTTCTCCACTTGGATCTGTTACTCTCCCCGTAACAGTTTGTTGTGCAAATAACGTTGTTATACTAAGAAGCATAATCAGGGTTATACTGCAACATTTAGCGTAAAATTTGCTCATTTGTTGATGATTTAAGTAATTAGTCTATTAATTGTGTTTTATAGATGTTCTTGTCTGCGTTTAAGATGCAGATACAGGTTGAACTCAATAATTGTATGTTTTCTGTATTTGAGAACTCTATGCTTGTATTTTTAGAGAGTCTATGTATGCTGAATTCCAATACAGCACTTTGAATTTTTGGTAATAGCACATTTTTGGCTTTTGATCCTCTTCCACTAATGACCACCATCTGAGGATTAATAATGTGAATTAATGTTGCGATACCTTTACCAAGCATATATCCGATTCGATTGATTGCTTCCATAGCCAGTTGGTCGCCTTGGTTAGCTGCATTTAAAAGCTGATCACCTGTGATATAATTTTGTGTTTCAAAAAACTTTTGCAAAGAAGATACTTCTCCAGATTTTAAAGCCTCGGTCGCAGATTCTACAGCTGCCATAAGAGATGCTTCAACTTCGAGGCACCCTTTTTTGCCACATGAGCATAGTTTGTTAGAGTCTGAAAGGGGAATATGACTAAATTCACCGGCGAATCCTGAATGTCCACGATAAAGTACATTGTCGAGAATCATTCCAAGTCCAACGCCCCAGTTTAGGTTTACCACCATGACATCTTCAATGGTCTTCGCTATTCCAAAAGTATGTTCGGCAATTGCAATTGCTGAGGAGTCATTTTCAACAAATGTTGGAAGGTTGAATTCTTTTTGAATGTTTGTTTTTAGGTCGTAAAAAGGTGAGTTAGTGCTATAGGAGTTGTTTTTTCCAGTTTTACTATCAACAAATCCTGGAATGGTGATGCCAATACCATAGACATGGAAAGTATCTATTCCCTTAATGGTATTTTTAATTAACCCTACAATTTTACTGTAAGCATCCTCTCTTTTAATATCTATTCCTTCACTATGGATTGCAGTTTTAAATTGGTTTTTAAAATCAACGACAGCGACAGAAGTGTAGAATTGGTCTATTGCGACAGATATGATGAGGGGTAATTGGGATTCATTAGGCACAAATTGGGCAGCACGTCTTCCTCCAGTCGATGGAGCAAGGCCGTCTTGTTCAATTAAATTAAGTTGTAACAGCTTATTAACAGCATTGGTAATATTAGGAACACTTTTACCGATTGAAGAACTGAGTTCAGCAATCGATTGCGGATTAGAAAAATACAACCGCTTAAGAATCGATAATTTTAGGCTATCCAAGGTTAAATTATTGTTAATATACTGGTAAAGTTATGGTAATTAAATATTAACTTCCAAATACTTTTTAATTTTTTTAATAAGTGTAGGTAAAGAAATTAAAATCGTGTAGGATGTTGGCTGATTTTATGCGCTTTTATGCCTATTTACTAAATTTAAAGCAAGCCTATTGCGTTTTTATGACTGTTTAATTGTAACTTCGATAGGATATAAATTATGAAACAGCGTTATTATTCTTTAGATGTCTTTAGGGGAGCGACAGTTGCCTTAATGATTATGGTTAACAATCCAGGGACTTGGTCACATATGTTTGCACCATTGAAGCATGCCCCCTGGCATGGCTGTACACCCACGGATTTAGTATTTCCCTTCTTTTTATTTGCTGTTGGGAATGCTATGTCTTTTGTTATCCCAAGATTGCAAGAGGCAGGCGACCAAATATTTTGGAAGAAAGTAATTAAAAGGACTATTCTAATTTTTTTAATAGGTTTAGGATTAAATTGGTTTCCTTTCGTTCAATGGTCAGAAGGCACATTGCAGTTTAGGGAATGGGTAAGTAGTACAGATCCTGATCGGGGAGTTCGGATATTAGGTGTACTTCAGCGAATTGCAATTGCATATTTTTTTGCTTCCATATTAGCCTATTATTTTAGACCCAAAGCATTAATCTATATATCAGCAGTAATATTATTTGGCTATTGGGGATTGTGTGCCTTTTTAGGAACAGGTGATCCTTACTCGTTAGAAGGATGGTTTGGAACAGGAATAGATAAGCAGATACTTGGTGTAGCGCACATGTATAAAGGGGAAGGAGTTCCATTTGATCCTGAAGGGTTAATGAGTGCTTTGTCAGCGGTTGTTCAGGTTGTATTCGGTTATTTGGCGGGAGTATTTATAAAAAAGCAAGGCCAAGTGGATTGGCTTTGGACTAGGGTGCCATTAAGCAATGAGCCTCATTTTAAATTATTGTCTGGAATGTTTGTGACAGGTTTTATATTATTGGTTTTGGCCTGGACATGGTCCCTTGGATTTCCGATCAATAAAAAAATTTGGACAAGTTCTTATGTGCTTTATACGACAGGATTGGGTATTTTGACTATAGGTACCATGATTTGGTATATTGAAGTACAAGGTGTGAAGAATTGGGTGACGAAATTCTTTGATGTATTTGGAAAAAATCCATTGTTTATTTTTGTATTAAGCGGGTTGTTGCCGAAATCATTAGGGCTTATCCGTATTCCAAATGGGATTAATGAATCAGGCGAGGAGATCTATACGACGCCCCTTTCTTGGTTTTACAATCATGTATGTGCCCAATTGCCAGGGCCACCGGAAATTGGCTCTTTTGCTTATTCTCTTTGCTTTTTAGGGTTCATGTGGGCGATCTGTTATTGGCTTGATCAAAAGAAAATTTATGTAAAAGTTTAGAATGCAGCGACTTATTTCAATTAATATTTGAATAATAAATTTTTTGTTTTGGCTGAAAGATGTTAACTTTGCAGCCAATTAATAAATTTTTTAACGCTTTAATATTATTCACGAAATGTATTTAAGTAAAGAGTACAAAGCTGATATCTTCCAAGAATTTGCAGGAGCAGCTGAAAACACAGGTTCTGCAGAAGGACAAGTAGCTTTATTTACAAAAAGAATTGCTCACTTAACTGGGCACTTGAAATCAAACAGAAAAGATTTTAACACACAACGTTCACTACAAAAATTAGTAGGTAAACGTCGTTCATTATTAGCTTATTTGTACAAAAAGGATATCAATAGATACCGTGCTATTATCAAAGGCTTAGGCTTACGTGATATTATCAAATAAGTAAAATCTGTAAAGAGCTTCATAAAGGGGGATTTGACAAGAGTCAAAGCCCCCTTTTGATTTTAAATAGGTGTCAATTAATATTTGGTTGGTTTAAAATTTTTTGGGTATATGTTTACGCAATAAATTTTTAGTTACCTTTGTGCGATTAAAAATGTTAAAATTAATTTGATGCATGTTATTTGAGGCAAAATGCATCACAAAGAAAACACAATGAGTTATAACGAAAAGAAAGTTACAATTGAAATGGGTGGCGGATTGGCCCCTATTGAATTGTCTACTGGGAAGTTAGCGAAACAAGCTGACGGATCAGTTGTATTAAAACAAGGGTCAACGATGTTGCTAGCAACAGTTGTTTCCTCAAAAGAGCCAAAAACAGGCGTTGATTTTTTACCATTATCAGTAGATTACCAAGAAAAATATGCGGCAACAGGCCGTATTCCAGGAGGATTTTTACGTCGTGAAGCTAGACTTTCAGATTATGAAGTTTTGATTTCACGTTTAATTGATAGGGCTTTGCGTCCATTATTCCCAGAAACCTACCATGCTGATACTCAAGTTATGGTTAGTTTAATTTCTGCGGATAAAGAAATTATGCCGGATGCATTGGCAGGATTAGCAGCATCGGCTGCAATTGCTGTTTCAGATATTCCATTCAATGGTCCGATATCAGAAGTTCGTGTTGCTAAAATTGATGGTGAATTAGTCATTAACCCAACAGTTTCAGCCTTAGAGAAAGCATCATTAGAATTTATTGTTGCTGGATCTGCACAAGATATCGTCATGGTTGAGGGTGAGGCAAAAGAGATTTCGGAAGAAGAAATGGTAGAAGCCATTGCTTTTGCACATGAAGCAATTAAAAAACAAGTTGCTGGACAGATCGAATTAGCGAATTTAGTAGGATCTACTGAGAAACGTGATTTCAATCATGAGCCTTCAAATCCAGAATTGAAAGATGCGGTTTATGCTGCTACCTATGCTCAAGTATATGAAGTTGCAAAATCAAGATCTTCGAAACATGATCGTACAGAAAGATTTGCAGAAATTGGTAAGGCATTTTTTGAAACTTTGGGAGAGGATATTGATGAGGATACCGAATTTTTAATGAAGAAGTATTACCATGATGTTCAATATGATGCGGTTCGCAATTTGGTGTTGGATGAAGGAATTCGTTTAGACGGTCGTGATGTACGTACAGTTCGTCCAATTTGGTCTGAGGTAGATTATCTACCATCAGCTCACGGTTCAGCTATATTCACACGTGGAGAAACTCAATCATTGACATCAGTAACCTTAGGTGCTAAGGATGATGAGCAAATGATTGATGGTGCATTCTTCCATGGATACAATAAATTTATTCTTCACTACAACTTTCCAGGATTTTCTACAGGAGAGGTTAGGCCAAATAGAGGGCCAGGTCGTCGTGAAGTAGGGCATGGTAATTTAGCGATGCGTTCATTGAAGCAAGTTCTTCCTACGGAAGATAATCCATATACTATCCGTGTTGTATCCGATATTTTAGAATCCAACGGTTCTTCATCGATGGCAACAGTTTGTGCCGGTACATTAGCATTGATGGATGCGGGTGTTAAGCTTGCTGCTCCTGTTTCAGGTATTGCTATGGGATTGATCACAGATGAGAAAACTGGAAAATATGCGATCCTTTCAGATATCTTAGGTGATGAAGATCACTTAGGGGATATGGACTTTAAAGTAACAGGTACATCCAAAGGTATCGTAGGATGTCAAATGGACCTTAAAATCAATGGTCTTAAATGGGAGGTACTTACACAAGCATTAGATCAAGCGAAGGAAGCAAGATTACATATCTTAGGAGAAATGGCCAAAACTATTTCAGCTCCACGCGAAGACTATAAGCCACATGCACCACGTATTATTCAAATCCTAATTGATAAAGAGTTCATTGGAGCAGTAATTGGACCAGGTGGTAAAATTATTCAAGAAATGCAACGTGAAACAGGTGCTACTATTTCCATTGAGGAGGTAGATAACAAAGGTGTTGTTCAAATCTTCGCTGACAATAAGGAAGCTATTGATGCTGCATTGGCGAGAATCAAAGCTATTGTTGCAAAACCTGAGATTGGTGAAACTTACGAAGGTAAGGTTAAGTCAATTATGCCATTTGGTGCGTTTGTAGAAATCATGCCTGGAAAAGATGGTCTTTTACACATTTCTGAAATTGATTGGAAGCGCCTAGAAACAATGGATGGCGTCTTCAAAGAAGGTGATATGGTGACGGTAAAACTTTTGGATATTGACAAACAAGGTAAAATGAAACTTTCTCGTAAAGCATTATTGCCACGTCCTCCAAAAGAAGATAAGCCGAAAGAGGGGTAGGGTTAAGACAATAGACATAGGACAATAGACATAAGACATAAGACATAAGAGTCTAGATGGTTGTTTAATATACTTTTGGCTTGTGTTTTGAGGATATAAAAATGATGAGGCCAGGGCGATTGCTCTGGCTTTATTGTTTTTTAATTGTTACCTCCTTTGATATGGTTATTTTGTATTTTTATTTTTATGAAAAACCTTATAAACCTACTCCTTATCATTTTTCCTGTCCTACTTTCTGCTCAGGATAATGCCTTAAAACTATGGTATAAACAACCTGCATCAAAATGGACGGAAGCCCTTCCTCTGGGTAATGGTCGACTGGGGGCGATGGTACATGGGCGCTATGATCATGAACTGTTTCAGATGAATGAGGAAAGTGTTTGGGCTGGCAGCCAGATAAACAATAACAACAAGGAGTCAGCAATTCATCTGAAAGAAATTCAAGATGCAATTTTTAAGAGTCAATTTAATGAAGCTAAAGAGCTTGCGACTAAATATATGGTTGGTACTCCGCCTCGAATTCGTTCATATCAACCATTAGGGAATATAAAGATCAACTATTCATTTATAGAAAATGATATTAAAGATTATTCTAGGACTCTAAATCTTAATCAAGGCGTTCATGTTACATCATTTTTAAATAAGAATAATAAGATTGTCCAACGTTCATTTATATCTGCTCCAGATGATGCTCTTTTTCTTAGTTGGACATCAGATGAACCCATTTCATTTGAGATAACATTGGATCGAGCCCGGGATGTCAATTCTTATGGTTCATGGAAGGATGGGATCTATTATGTCGGCCAAATCCTTGATTCTATAAAAGCAGATTCTGGACCTGCCGGATCACATATGCGGTTTGCTGCTGGGGTCAAAATTTTGAAATCGGATGGTGCTTACGAAATAGTTAAATCAGCTGATGGAAACAGTATTAAATTTAAAAATGTAAAGAATTTATTAATAGCATATAGTGGCAACACAGATTATAATGTATCCCTTCTCAATATTGATCCCTCTATTGATCCATTAAATGTCCTTAATAACCATCTGCTAAGTTTACATAGGAATGCTAATAAGGATTTCTTGGGAATACACTGCAAGGAGCATTCATCCATGTTTGAGCGGGTAGGGATTTCCATCAATAATGGTAATTCAAATTCCTTGGCAACCGATCAGCGTTTAAGAGAATTTTCCAAAGGAACGGAAGACTTTGGACTACCAGTCTTATTTTATCAATATGGCCGTTACCTATTGATGTCCTCAAGTCGTGCTCCGGGCAAACTACCTGCAAATCTACAAGGAATATGGAATCAGGATTATGAAGCTCCATGGAATTCGGATTTTCATACAAATATTAATTTGCAGATGAATTATTGGCCAGCGGAGACAGGAGATTTAGGAGAGACAAGTGTTGTTCTGGCAAATTTTATGAAAGAAATTACTAAACCTGGGGCAAAAACAGCCAAAGAAATGTATGGGGCTAAAGGATGGACTATTCACCATTTAACAGACCCATTTGGTCGGACAGGAGTTGCGGATGGTGTCTGGGGAGTTTCACCAATGGCAGGTCCATGGATGACCTTTCCAATCTTCAGACATTATACATTTAGTAAAGATGAACAATATCTTCGTGAGGTTGCTTACCCGATTATAAAGGGCTCATTGTTATGGGTACTAGATTTCTTGGTTGAATCACCGGAAGGGTTTTTAGTGACAAATCCATCACATTCTCCTGAAAATGAATTTGAAACTGTGGTTAACGGCAAAACTGTGAAATCTCAATTATCCTATGCAAGTACAATTGACATCCAAATAATTCATGAGCTATTCGATAATTTTGAACAGGCCGCCAAGGTGTTGGATACAGATAAGGATTTGATTACAAGGGTTGAACAAGTTAGGAAACAATTGCCGCCTATTCGCATAGGGAAATCTGGAGCGATTCAAGAATGGATACATGATTACAAAGAAGTAGAGCCTGGCCATCGCCACATGTCTCATTTGTTAGGATTATATCCCGGAAATTCAATTAATCCGAATACAGCTGAACTTTTTTCTGCTGCAAAAAAGACAATTGAAAAACGATTATCTGCAGGTGGTGGACATACAGGTTGGAGCAAGGCATGGATCGTAAATTTTTATGCAAGGTTGTTCGATGGGGAAAGCGCCAATGCACATTTAAAGGAACTGATTGGGAAGACCTGTTTGCCAAATTTATTCAGCACCCATCCTCCGTTCCAAATTGACGGTAATTTTGGAGGTGCAGCTGGACTGGCAGAAATGTTAGTTCAATCCCAAAATGCTGAAATCATCCTTTTACCTGCTATTCCTAAAAGTTGGGTTAGTGGATCAGTTTCAGGGATTAAAGCTAGAGGAAACTATAAATTGAGTTTCAAATGGGAAAATCTTCAGGTAACTAGTTTTTCCATACAATCTGAATCTGCTGGTAAAATCAAAGTTAAATTTGCTGATAAAGTAAAGGAGTATCAATTAAAGAAGGGAACAAATCATTTAACTATTTAATATTTGGAGTGAGATTTCCATAAAAGTTTAGTTAAGGATAATTTTTTTGCTCATTGAATCTGTTATTTCACTCAATATTAAAGATCGTTTGCTCATTTTGTTGATTTAGGGAATCATAATCAATTAGTTTAGTTTCTGCCAATGGTATTTAAGAACTAAATAATAAGATTATGAAAACTAAAATTTTAATGATTTTGATGGCCTTAATAATATTTGGGTCGGGATCTTGTAAGAAGGGAGATACGGGGGACACAGGTCCTCAAGGTGAGAAGGGAGATAAGGGTGATATGGGTGCCACCGGTGCAAAAGGTGCAGATGGCTCAATGTTTTATAGTGGGACAGTAGTTCCTGCCGCCACGCTTGGTAAAGTTGGTGATTTCTATTTTAGGACGACTACTAGTGATTTATATGGTCCAAAAACAGCAGCAGGTTGGGGAAAGGCCACGAATATTAAAGGAGAAGATGGTACTAACGGAAAAAATGGTACGAATGGAACTAACGGGAAGGATGGATCACAATTTCTATCCGGAACGACAATTCCTGCAGCATCCTTAGGAAAAGTAGGGGATTTTTATTTCAATACGGCTCAAATGGTTTTGTATGGTCCGAAGTCTGCTACGGGATGGGGAGTCGGAACGAATCTAAAAGCTGAAGCTAGAGTATTGTATTCTGGTTGGAAAACAGCAGTTAGGGTAAAAGATACGGTCATGGATGGAACTAACTTGCGGATAGCTCATATCTATTCGCCATACATTACTGACGCAGTTATGTCTTCGGCTGTAGTTATGATGTATCTTGAGTATGGTGGTGGGCCATTTCCTTTACCGTTTACAAGCAGACCAGGAGGCCGGATGAGTACTATAGGGTTCCATCTTAAAAAAAGTGAGATTGTGATTTATAGAATGGTATATGATGGAGGTGCGTTGATGATGTTGGGTAGCCAACTTAGATATCGATATATGATTATCCCCGGGAATTTGTACGTTCGGTTAAAAGAAAGAAATATTGATTTTAACGATGCAGTAGCGCTGGAAAAAGCAATGTCTGAAATAAAAGAATAAAAATAAAGAGGGATGCCAAAATGGCATCCCTCTTTATTTTATAGCATCATTACACCTTGAATTTCACCTACTTTTTTATAGTATTCAACCACCTCATCTGCACTGTTAACATAGTTCTCGACTGAGATTGATGTATATTTTCCTCCAGAGGATTTTTTCTCTGAAAATTTAGCGGATGCATGTGTAAAGAGTGCCTTAACTTTTTCAGCTTGATCAGAATCAGTTTTAACAATAAATTTAAAGGTATAGATGGTAGGGAATTGTTCCACTTCAATCAATTTATCTTTAAAGTTTTTATAGAAATCCTGATTATTACTATCGTCTTGAATGTCTTTAATATTGATGTTATTGTTTAATTCATTCATTTTTAAATCTCCTTTCCCTTAGATATCAATAAGTGTACCCAAGGCTATTATATGACAAAACGCTATATTTTGCAATTTGTTTAGTTATCCATTGAAGTTGGTAATGATTTCTTTTTAGTTCCAAATTTTTTGTTGGGGATATCGCTCATTAGAAACTCTAATGTGCCGCCTTTAAGCATATCAGCATGCGTGATATATGATTTATGGTAAGGTTTTCCATTTAAAGTTATAGACTTTATGTACTTATTCTGTTTGGAATTATTTTTTGCTACAATCGTAAAATCATTTCCGCTAGGCATTTTGATTTGTGCTTTATCGAGTACCGGGCTACCAAAAACATATTCACCATTTACAGGAGAAGCAGGATATAGGCCCATCATAGACCAAACTGCCCAAGCGCTCATTTGACCGGCATCTTCATTTCCAGCATATCCATCTGGCCTTTCATGATACATTGAATCAATAATTGCTCTTACTTTTTCTTGCGTTTTCCATGGTTTACCCAAGTATGAATACATATAGGCAATGTGGTGACTTGGTTCATTTCCGTGTGCATATTGTCCAATTAATCCACTGGCATCTGGAGACTGATTTTCTCCGGTGAAATAGGAAGGGGCCGTAAAAAGCGTGTCCAGCATTTTATCCAAACCATCCTTTTTCGGGAATAATTTAGCTAATCCTCTAACATCATGAGGCACAAAGAAAGAATGTTGCCAAGCATTTCCTTCGATATATTGGCTTTTTGAGAATTCATGTTCAGAATAGAATGGGTCAAATGGTTCGATGAATTTTCCATTTTTCAATTTGGCGCGCATAAATCCGCTGTTTGGATCAAACAAATGAATGTAATTCTTTGCCCTTTTCGAATATTCTTCATATTCTGCCTTCTTGCCTAGTTTTTTCGCAAGCAGGGAAATGCAATAATCATCGAAAGCGTATTCAAGGGTTGATGTAACGGAACCACCATTTACATCTTGGGGGACATATCCGTAATGTATATAATCTGGCACCTCTCTGATCTTTTGATTAGCACTTGCAAGCATAGCTTTGAAGGCTTTTTCATGATCAATTCCCGGAATATCCTTTAGAACAGCATCTGCTAGGACAGGTATAGCATGATATCCAGTCATGGTGTTAGTTTCAAATGTACTCAAATCCCAAACCGGTAATAAACCATTTTCATCATAAAAGGCCAACATGCTATTCATCATATCCGCATATCTTTCAGGTTGTGTGATGGTAAATAATGGTTTTAATGCACGAAATGTGTCCCATAAGGAAAACAAGGTATATCGCTGTCCATTATTTACCATACGATGTACTTCTCCTTTATAGTTTTTATATTCTGAGTCTGAATCAGAGTATAAGGTAGGGGAGAGTGCGGTATGATATAATGCTGAGTAAAATATTTTTTTAAGGTTTTCATCGGCAGATTCTACTTTAATTTTCGATAATTCATTTTCCCATTTAGCTTCAGCTTCTTGTTTAACAACATTAAAATCCCATGTTTGAATTTCTCCTAATGCAGCAATTGCTTTTTGTTCAGAAGTTGTTGATAAAGCGACCTTTAATTCAATTTGATGTTGATTGGGAAAGATAAATTGGGCATTAACAGCATTTATTGGACCTTGTCTATTTTCATTCACTTGAGCGATGGTTTTGCTGTTCGATTTTTCTCCATTCAATAAGTAAGATTTGAATGGTTTGTTAAATCGAATTGCAAAATAAATATGTTGTTTATTGGCCCAGCCATAAGAATATCTTTTACCGATAGCAGTACTATCATCAATAATTTTTATTTCCGTATCCATCGGTCTGTCCCAATTGTAGGCATGTGCCAAATCCAATCTGATTGTTGGAGTTGTATTTTTTGGGAATGTGTAAAGATGCAATCCAACTCTTTCCGTAGCTGTAAGCTGAGCTTGAATACCGTTGTCCAATTGAACGTCATAATAACCTGGGCTTGCATTTTCATTGTTGTGCGAAAATTTTACTTTGGTATCGAGATTTTTTTGAGTTGAAGGATTATTAAGAGGCATGATTGCGATATCAAGCCAATCTCCAATTCCTGTTCCACTTAGATGCATATGGCTGAATCCAGCTATAGAATCAGCGCTGATATGATATCCAGATACCCAGTCCCAACCATTTTTTCCGTTATCAGGTGAAAGTTGAACAAGTGAAAAGGGTACAGTAGCTCCAGGATAGGTGTGGCCATGCCCACCAGTTCCGATGAAAGGGTCAACATATTTTGTATATTGTTGAGCAGTTACCTTAGCGGGGTTAGAAAGCATTGCAGCGGTTGCTGCAAAAATTATTGCAAGAGATTTATAATGTAAGTTCATAAATACCGTTATAAGTAGTGTACGCTTACAAATGTACGTTTTTAAACCTAATAAACCCTTTTAGCCACATTTTTAGCAAAATCTTTAGCAATTATTTGCTAAAATTTAGCCTAGTTTATATATTTGATAGATTTTGAATAGCAGTATTATTAACCTAACATGAGAAAAAGAATATTAATAAGTGATATCGCCAAAAATCTAGGCGTATCTGTAACTACCGTATCATTCATATTAAATGGAAAAGCCAAAGAGAAAAGAATCAGTGAAGGGTTAACGAAACGAGTCCTAGATTATGTTAAAAAAGTTGGTTATAAGCCTAACCAGTTGGCACAAAGTTTACGCACAGGACAATCCAAAATATTAGGGTTGATTGTAGAAGATATTTCTAATCCATTCTTTTCCAACGTTGCCAAATATATTGAGCGCATTGCCTATGATAATGGATATCATATTATTTATTGTAGCATGGATAATGATGAAACAAAAGCACGTGAGTTAATTCAATTATTTTATGATAGACAAGTTGATGGATACATCATTACACCACCAGAAGGACTAGAAGACACCTTATCCAATTTGATAAAGAACAATGTTCCCTTGGTTTTATTCGACCGGTATATTCCACAGTTAGAAACGCATTATGTTGTTTTGGATAACTTTAATGGAGCATTTGGCGCTACAAAACATTTATTGGAGAATCAACAAAATAAGCGAGTTGGCTTTGTGTCCCTTTATTCGAATCAGACTCAGATGCGTGATCGTTTGGAAGGTTATATGAAAGCTGTTGACGAATTTCAGCAGCAGGCATTTATCAAAAAGGTTAAAATTGATGAGGTGGAGGATTCATCAGTTGATCAAATTCATGAATTCATTAGTACAAATAAGCTTGATGCCGTATTATTTGCGACCAATTACTTAGCAATTGATGGATTAAAGGCAGTTAAGAAGTTTGGTATGAAATTGCCCCACATGGTTGCTTTTGATGATCATACGCTTTTCAAATTATATGAGCCCGGAATTAGTGTAGTCACCCAAGATACAGCAGCCATTGCAAATGAGCTGATTCATACCTTATTGAATGAGATTAAGGGAAAAAATAAGGAATTACAAAAGATTGTAATTCCTAGTGAATTATTAGTTCGTGGATCCTCTGTTATTTCTGAGGAGTCGCTGGAACAAACTTCATTGAAATAGAGTTTACACAATGCCTTGTGTTTTTGGAGGTGAATCCTTCGCCTTCAAAAACATGACCAAGGTGTGCGCCACATTTGGCACATAAGATTTCAGTTCTCCTCCCGTCTGCATCTGTTTCTCTTTTGACTGCTCCAGGAATTTCATCATCAAAGCTAGGCCAGCCACAATGCGATTCAAATTTGTCTTCAGACTTATATAGCGGTGCATCACACTGTCTGCAAACATAAGTTCCTTTTTCTTTGTTATTCAATAATTCACCAGTAAAAGGCCTTTCAGTCCCTTTGTGAAGGATTACATATTGTTCCTCTGCAGTTAATTTGTTGTATTTTTTGCTGTCTTCCATGGTTTTCGAATTCGTATTTGATTGTGAATGGGCACAACCAGATAATATAATTAAAAATAATATACAATATATCGCTCTTGCCATGGAGCTAATTTACAAAAAAAAGAACAGGGAAAAATCAGGTGAATGTTAATTTGTAATGATGTAGAGAGGTATTAGCAGGGCTATTTAGAATGATTATAAATTGATAAATTACGTCATCAAATTGTCAGGGATTGC
>JBEBTR010000027.1:0-27594 GCA_040393725.1 Sphingobacterium endophyticum
AAATTCTCTATTAAATTCAAAATTTGAAGAACCCCAAATTCAGCATATTGATTTTAATAAAATTGAAGAGGTCACTGATAATGACTCCCTTTTTAAACAAGAGTTCCTCGGTTTGATAATCAATGAACTTCAGTTATTAGAAGTGGACCTTAATCAAGTCTTAAATGATCGAGATTCCGATTCTTTAAATAGGATTTTACATAAAATAAAAGGGACTTCAAGTACGGCCGGATTGCTAGAATTGAATAAGATGGTAGTTCATTTTGAAAATAAAATTGAAAGTCATTTCGAAGTTTGGGATGAAATTCCAGCATTATTCATTGAAATTGAAATTTTACTTAAACTATTAATTGATATAAAAGAATAAATATGGTTGTGTTATTAGCCGAAGACGATGAATTAATCCTCAAAACTATTGAGCATAAACTAAAAAAAGAAGGATTCTCAGTCACTTTAACCCGAAACGGACTTGAAGCAATAGAATTGTTGAAAAAAGAAAACTTCGATTTAATAATTAGTGACATCATGATGCCATTTGCATCTGGAATTGAGATTCTTGCCGAATTAAGGGCCTTGAAAAAAGAAACACCAATATTAATGCTTTCCAGCATGGGACAGGAAGAAATTGTATTGGAAGCTTTTGACTTAGGGGCCTCAGATTTTATGATTAAACCCTTTAGTCCAAATGAATTAATCATCAGGATTAACCGTCTGTTGAAAATAAAATAAGCCAATGGAAAAGGCATTGACCCTTCATGATTTAAACTTAAGTATACTGGTCATCCTGATTCTTGTATTCATATTTATTTTGGGTTTGTTGATATATTCCTTTCGGGAATATAAACTCGAAGCAAATCGACAACAATGGAAAAATAAATTGGATAGTTTCCTCATGGAGGCTATTGTAGAGAATAATAAGAATATTCCTTTACAGGAAGATTTAGTAGAACTTTCTAGATATGCCGGGTTTAGAAGATTTTTCCTAAACCAATTGATATCTTCTGAACGAAAGTTCTCCGGTGTAGCAAGTAATGTACTACAGGCTGTGTTCCATCAATATAATTTAGACGAGGAGGCAATTCGTTTACTCAATAGTTCAAAAGCACATCTAATTGCTCGTGGAATTCAGGCATTAACAATTATGAAAGTCGAAAGAGCCTATCCAACAATTTTAAAATTTCAACAGCACAAAAATGAACAAGTCCTTCATGAAGTTCAATACGCCATGGTTCAGTTTGATGGATTTAATGGACTTGCATTCTTAAATCAACTCCAGCTAAAACTATCGGATTGGCAACAATTGAGAATCTTAAATTCCATCAAATCATACCCTCAAAATTCCTCAGAAAAATTGAATGAATGGCTGGATTCTTCAAATTCATCAGTGGTTATTTTCGTGCTTAAAATGATCCGTAAATTCCAAATATTAGAATTGCATCCAAAATTAATAGAGATGCTATCCTTACATACGGATCGAATTCAAACAGAGATAATCAAAACATTATTTGTAATTGAAACAGATCTGACTTTCGATTTATTAGTTAGTGAATTTCCAAAGTTTTCATTGAAAAGCCAAAAAGAAGTGATTGTGGGATTTAGTCATAACCGTGCGTTTGACCAATTGGATTTTCTTAAAGACCAATTATTAAATCATCCAAATAAGCAAATAAAAATATTTGCAGCTGAGGCATTAAATAACCTTGGTGAAGTAAATTATTTAATCTATTTAAGCGAGACCTTACAACAACAAGATCCTACTGTGTTAGTATTAAACCATGCATTGCAAAGAAAAATTTAATGGAAACTACTAAAATCATCTATCATATTATTTTATGGTTATTCTTTTTGTATTCCATGGGTATATTTAGTGTATATACCTGGATTGCTCTATTTTCTTATGGTGCTGTACTTCGTTATAAACACGGAAATATTTTTACTGATTATTCAATAATAGCCTCAAATCCAAATGCTCCAAGTTTCAGCCTGATTGCTCCGGCATATAATGAAGGAAAAACAATAGTTGAAAACGTTAGGTCTTTACTGTCATTATATTACCATAAGCTGGAGATTATTATTGTGAATGATGGGTCTAAAGATGATTCAATTGAAAGGTTGGTTGAAGCCTACCAATTAGAAAAAGTTTCTTACATCATACCTGGAAACTTGCCTACTCAAGAGGTAATCCAAGTGTATAAAAGTAAGAATCCGGCCTTTAAAAAATTAATTGTTGTTGATAAGAAAAATGGAGGCAAAGCCGATGCATTGAATGTAGGTATCAATATTTCAAAAAGTGATTATATCGTATGTATTGATGTAGATTGTATCATTGAGCAGGATGCCATATTAAAACTTGCAAAACCATTCATGGAGCAAACGGATAAAAGATTGATTGCATGTGGAGGAGCTATTCGTTTAGCAAATAATTGTGTAGTTGAAAATGGAAAGGTTTTAGAGGTCAACTTGCCTAAAAGTTGGATAGGAAGGAGTCAGGCATTAGAATATATCCGTGCATTTGTTTTGGGTAGGATGGCATGGTCAAGAGCTAGTGGATTAATTTTAATTTCAGGTGCTTTTGGTGCCTTTGATAAAGAAATTGTGCTCGCATGTGCTGGCTATGATCATAAAACAGTAGGTGAGGATATGGAACTTGTGGTCAGAATGCGAAGGTACATGATCGAGAATAATCTCCCAAATCAAGTCATTAATATTCCGGATCCCCTGTGCTGGACAGAAGTTCCCGAAGATAAAGAAATTCTCAAAAAACAGAGAAATCGATGGATGAGAGGCACTATGGAAACTTTGTGGAAACATCGCAAATTAATGTTCAACCCTAAATATGGTAAGTTAGGAATGATAAGTTTACCATATTGGTTCTTTTTCGAATTTCTAGGACCATTAGTAGAGTTTTCAGGTTATGTGATTTTCTGGTTATTACTTTTTATGGGCTTGTTAAACGGGACTTTCTTTTTAACTCTGTTTGCCTTAGTCGTTTTCTCCAGTGTCTTATATTCTATTTATGCCATTTTCGTTGACTTATTAAGCCATCAAGTCTATTCCAAACGAAAGGATTTAACTAAATTAATTATTACTGCCATTCTGGAGCCATTTTATTTCCATCCATTGGTTACATGGTCAGGAATCAATGGGATGAAAGATTATTTCGGCAAGAAAAAAGCTTGGGGAGATATGGTTAGAAAAGGATTCTCCCAAGAAGCTGATGAAAATTTCATGCAAAAAGCTATTCGATATCTAAAGTTTATATTGAAAGAACTTAGCTCAATTGCCCTTATATTTATTATACTGATTTCATTATTTACTATTGTTGAGTATTTCATTTATTCCAATTCCATTCAACAGTTTAGTAATATAAGCTCATTTTTGGTTTTGCTGGCTAATAACCTTCTTTATGGTTTTTCACTACTCTTTATCATCATAATTATATACTCCTTATTGAATCTTTTCAGTAGGACCTTGTCAAAATCATTTATTCTCTTATCTATTGCAACCGTTTTACTCGCACAGTTGTTATTAGCCTTTTATTTTTCTGAATCAAGAAATTTATTAGGTCCTGATTTATTCTTTTATTCGTTTGAAGAATTTAAGAATATCCTTCAGGCAAGCGGTGTATTAAGTCTAATAAATATATTTTTACTCATTGCTTCTTTTATTGGTTTGTACTTATTAATCAGGTGGTTTTGGTGGAAGAAAAGCTTCTCAATAAAACTTGTCAGTGTTATCCTTTTTCTTTCTATTCTTTCCATATCGATTTTGAGCTTATTTGGAGAATTTAAAAGCAACGTAGGCAATGATTTTTTAGAGACCACGCAAAGGAGTAAAATTGGATATTTTGTGAAAAGTAATTCTGAAATGTTATTTAATAATATCGAAGATCAATTATCGATTAAATCTAATAATCACGATTATGCAAAAATTAATTCCGAATATCCATTTTTAGTAGAAGATCAAACCAAGGACCTTTTAGGACCTTATTTTAACCATAGTAATACTGTACCTAATTTGGTTTTAATAATTGTTGAAGGCTTAGGAGCAGCTTATTCCAATCCAACAGGATATATTGGTGATTTTACTCCATTTTTATCTAATTTAAAAACTCGTTCATTGGTATGGGAAAATAATCTTAGTTCGTCCGGTAGAACTTTTTCGGTCTTACCAACGATATTGGGTTCACTACCTTTTGCAAATTCAGGATTTTTAGAATTGAAAGATTATCCTAACCATTTTAATCTAATCAACATCTTAGCAAAAAATTCATTCAAAACCGGTTTTTACTATGGTGGAGCTTCTGAGTTTGATTTTATGAAGAAATATTTGACATTCAACCAGATAGATAACTTGTTGGATCAGTCAAATTTTCCTAAATCCTATCAAAAATTACCCAGTAATTCAGGTGAAAGTTGGGGATATGAGGATCAAGCTGTCTTAGATCAATTGGCAAAATACCCAGAGGGTTCCAGTCCTTATTTTAATGTTGCATTAACACTGTCAACACATAATCCATTTCTAATTAACGATGAAGCTAAATTTGCAGAAATTTTTGATAGTCATTTGAATTCCCAAAAAATGACAAAAACTCAAAAAGAATTTGCCCTAAATAATAAAAAACAACTTATTTCTGTATTGAATGTGGATGATGCATTGAGGGAATTTTTCCAAAAATATCAGAAAAGAGAGGATTTTAAAGAGACTATTTTTATTATTACAGGTGATCATAGTATGCCTGAAATTCCTCTTCAAAATAAAATTGACAGATATCATGTACCACTTATAATATATTCTCCATTATTAAAAAATCATCAGAAGTTTCAACATATTGTAAGTCATTTTGACATTGCTCCAACCATACTTGCTTTTTATAAAGCAAATTATAAATTGAATATACCTGAAAAAGTCACTTGGATTGGAAAAGGTTTGGATATTGGAGCTGATAAAAATGCTTGGGGTGTTCCAATGATGCAAAGTAAATCACAGTTGATTGATTTTGTCCAAGGAAAAATCCATATCAATGAAAATAAATCTTTTGTGCTTAATCATAGAATGGAGGAAGATGAATTGAATAATAACCAAAGTTCAAGTGCTGCAATCGAAGATTTCAATGCATTTAAGATATTGAACAAAAAATTTGCATCTGATCTAAAATTATTACCAGATTCAATTTATAGGTCATTCTTTGCTGACAAACCTTAAAATCTTCTTCGATAACCAATACTAATATCTAGCTGATTATCTCTTACTTGAGGTCTGTATTCAACGTTGTAATATGTTCCGGTAATGGAGAAGATATTTTTAGATTTAACAGAGAAATTATAATCCAAACCAGTTTTAAATGTTTTAAGTTGGTAGGTTGCATCATCCCATAAGTTTTCACGGTTTTCCTCTGGACTAAATCCTGATCCGATGATAAATCCCAAATAATCATCGGAACCTTTAGTATAGTACCTTATCGTTGCTGCATAGGATTGGGAAATATTTTGATCACCCGGAGTTAAATACGTGCGTGCATTAAACCAGAAGTTCTTATAATATTTGCCGACAGAAGCTGTATACATCCAAATATTTTCAGTGAACCTTAATTGACGATAACCAATTTCAGCCTCAAAACTAGCCGGTAGGTTTGCATATAAGGATGCACCGGATCTAAATTTCGGGAATATACCATCGTTACTTGAATAGCCTGCTCCTAAGTACATATAGAAAATTTTTGATAGGCGGGGGTAGGCCTCCAACTCAAACTGTGTACCATTACTGCCAAACTTATTTGCAAAATTTGTTCTGAAAATAAAAGAACCAATGCTAGTACCTCTTTTATATTGAAGTCCTACAATATGCCAATTATCATCAAATTGTTTGTCAAAGTACATCCAATTATAGTTTATTCCAACCTCATTTATTGCTACCTGATCTTTTATCGAAACCTGTAATTTTCTCGCTTCTGAATTTTGAGGATCAATAGATAAAACTTCATCTAAAGTATTTTTAGCATCACTAAATTCTTTTGTAGAAGCTTGGATTTTAGATTTTAATATCAATAAATCCACAGCTTTATTATCGATAGCTAATCCTTGGTCAACAATTCTCAATGCTTCAGGATAACTATCTTCCCAATATTCTAATGACCCGTAGGCAAAATAAAAATCAGGATCTTTAACTTTTTTTACTTCTAACGATTTAAAAACCATTCTAGCAGAATCAACCTTATCCATCCAAGTATATAGTCTCCCTAAAAATATACTAATATCTGTGTAATCAGGGCTTTTAATCAAGGCAGTTTTCGATAGCTCTACAGCAGCAGGATAATTTTTGTAATCAAAAGCTTGCGTTCTTGCACGTTGGAATAATTCATCAGAATTTAATTCGCTCTGCTGTGCAAAAACAAACATTTGGCTTGAACTGAAAAAAAATAGTAATAAAATTAATAGGACCGATTTGATATTCATAAGTAGAATGCCTTGATAGCTTTCAAAGGTAAGATGTTTAAACGTATATACGCATTTTTTAAGCAAAAATTTCTCTGTATTTTAATTTATTACCTGTTGTAATTGATACGTTTAGGGTCTAATATCACTATTGTTATGATTAAAAATAAAGTCAAAAAATTACCCTTTGAAAAGATAGTTCTTAAAAGAATACTTTCAAAGGGTAATATTTTTTAAATATTTAAGACAATAATTATCTCTTTTTTATCTGATTATATAATTGATTTTTTGCCTTTGCGGCATTTTCACTTACCTTTCTGAATACACCTCCATAACTCCCTTTAATCGTTTCATTTCCTTTCGAAACTAAATCAAATTCAACTTTGAAATTTTCACCATCCCTTGATACTTTCACTGTTCCATCTTTTATCTCTACAACCTCATCAGCTTTATTCGTATCAATATTCATATTCCGGATAAATATAGCATCATTTAAAAAGTATTTCCCTTCCACGTTTTCTTCCCCAGTAACATATTTAAATGTACCTCCTTTAAACTCTTTTTCGGGTGAAAATAGATCCAAATAAATATATACTGGAATAAGTGGATCGCTATCTGATTTAATGTTAAAAAGATATAATTCCGTATTGCTAAACCCTTCATCATATCCTAAGTCATCATAACCTCCTGCGTTTATTGGATAACTGGTCCCTTTGTAGGTGACTTCATCATGGGTTTCAACCTCCGGATTGGAATTATCCTTGTCTTTTGAGCAAGAGGTCATTCCGAAAATCATTACTGCAATGACCAAGATTTTGTTAATTGCATTTAGTGGGTTAGTTCTCATAAATTAAATTTTAGATGAATATTTAATAGTAAGTGTTGTGATTATTATGTGATATTATCCAAGAAGATTATCTACATGACACTTAATATAAACATTTTTTAATTTATGCTCAAAATTTTTCTAAACGTTAAAATTTAATCTCTGTTAATTAATGGATCGGTAAAACTTTCTTTCCCTGTTTCAATTCTTCCAGCAAATCGTTGATAAAAATCTTGATCTGATTCACTATTAACCTTAAAATCATACCAACCAAAACTACCTGCTAAATCAATTGCAATTGTTTGTGATGAATTTGCAAGAAGATCTTAGTTGAATAGTTCACCTTTGTTAATTGTTACGGATTTATTTGCTTACTTAATTATCGATCTAATATTTTAAATGAGTTAGTTATTCTATAAATAAAAAAAGGACCTATTGGCTAGGTCCTTTTAATATTTGTATAGAATTATTCTGACCCTATGGATTAGGGTTTATCGATTTCCTGATCAAAATTGTAACTAGCAAATCTACCTGAATCTTTAGGATTAACTAGGTCTGTTTCCTGATCACCCCAAAGCCATCCCCCAAATTGAGTTCTACGATAATCATTAAATGCTTCTTGAAGCTCTTTCTCAGAACTCATAACAAATGGTCCGTAGGCAAAAACAGGCTCATTGATAGGTTCACCTTCCAATATTATAATTTTAGCTATTTGATCAGCATTCGTAATGACGATTTCCTCATCTCCTGAAAGGTCCGCAATAAATCGCTCTTGCATTGTATTGCTATCTATTGAAATAGTAGATGTCCCATCATAAAAGAATACAAATCTATTCATGGTCTTAGATACTGGCTTAAGTGTAAATTTTGCTCCCGGATCTAACTCTACCAAAGCAATTCCTACATGATGTGATGGGTCTATTGCCCAAGAATTTTCTAATGCTTCCTGGCCTTTTATACCATAATATTCTCCTAAAATTACCTTTAGCTTGATATTTGCTCCATTTTCATCCTTGAATTGACCTCTTGGAATTTTTTCATTCCACAACATTTTATAATCTGGTTCCGTGAATTTACTTTGAGCAGGTAGGTTTAACCAAATTTGAAATAAACGGAATGGATTGTCGTTTTCATCGTCCAATAACGGGAACATTTCTCCATGCAAAACTCCTGATCCTGCACTCATCAATTGAACATCTCCATTGCCATAACGTCCTTTTGAACCTTTTGAGTCAAAGTGGTCAGCATATCCTTCCTCAACAATGGTGACTATTTCAAAACCTCGATGTGGATGGTGTGGGAAGCCAGGAATGGTTTCACCATGGTACATACGCCATTTAGCCTCACGATCAAAATCATTACCTAGGTTTTTGCCTTTTAATAACGAAGCGTCAGGCCCCATTTGGCCATTTCCTTTTGGATATTGGTCATAATGGTAAGCTCCCAAAATATATGGATCGCGGATTGGCATTGGACCAACTACTTTTGTAATATTTTTAACTTTCATAGTGTTTAAATTTAATTTATACTATGATAACAAATGGCACACCAAAATGGTCTATTTGTCAGTCAGTTACCCGTTGGTAACCTAGTTACCGGAGAGTAACCCTTGATTGATTTGCAATACAAGCCGTTTCTCAAATCTCTAATAATCTATTATATTCTATCATTTGAAATGTTTGTCAGCAAAATTTAAATAACAATACCAATCATATGAATTTACGTCATGTATCCCTGTTCGAATATGATATCCAATATCATTGTAAATAGGTTGATGAATATTCGGAGGAGTTGGATTCATTAAACCTTTCTTTCGGTAAAGTTGGTAAACCGGACTTGCAAAATAGGCAGACAAATATTCACCTTTAGGATCTGCCCATAGATCTTCCTCAGCACTGGCAACATAAACTGGCCTGGGTGCTATTAAAGCAATTAACATATGCTGATCAAATGGCATTTCCTCTTCTTTGTTGTGATATTTATTAAGTGACTTCGAAAACCAAAATGGTTTGATGCTACTGACTATGGCAATAGTTTCTCCAAATTTCCTTTTTGCTAAAGCAGCTCCGCCTTCTCCTGAATTATTTGAAATTACCAAACTGAATCTTAAATCTTGCGCTCCAGCCCATAATGCCGCTTTTCCTTGTCTAGAATGCCCTAACAAAGCAATTTTACCCTGATCAATCTCTTTAATGGTCTCTAAATAATCAACGATCCTCGACGATCCCCATGCCCAAACTCCAATCGCCTCCCAATTGTCCTCTTGATTCAGTCTTTCTTCATAATCCGAAAATAGTGCAGCAGCACTTTGATCCTTAAATCCTTCTTCATCTGGAAAAATATCATGATAGCACATCGTTGCTATACCATATCCTCGACCAATAATTTGCTCATAATCCCAACGATTCGATTGAATCCCTCGAATCCAATCATTGTGGCTCGGCTTCCGGACTAGTTTAAAATTATCACTATAAAGAATGGATGAATCTGCAATTGTACTATGGTTGCCTTTAAAGTTATATCCGACAATAACTGGAATTTTCTTCTTTATATGATTGGGTAAGATTAATAATAGGAGCATATTTAATGTTTTTCCATTCTTTGAGAAGGATATTTTAACCTGTCTCATCGTGGCTTTACCCTTTAGAAAATCCTTATTTTCACTCAATAATTCATAAGTAACCGGTATAACCTCATTCGATGTTCTCCCATACATTTCTGAACTGAATAGATCCAGTATTTCCGGTCTACGAATGGTTTCCCATTGTTTTTTATTGTTAATCTGTTGGCCAGAAGTCGACCTCAATAGTTCAGGGAGTGTATAATCTGGAACTTTTGATTCATCATAATTAACGACCTGTCCATTAGCCAATGAAAAGATGAAAATGTTGAGAATGAAAGTTTGAATCACTATTAGGTTTTTCATAATTCAAATTTAGGTTGAGATGTTTCTCATTAATTTATGGAAAATAAATGGAAAACAAGGAAAATTGATTTTTAAAATATTAAAAAATAATTATAAATATTGTTTCCATTTAGGATTCTTTTTTCGACTAATATTCAAGAAGGTTATATGTTGTAACTTGCTAAAACAAAACTGTTTAAATTCATGTATTATGATTAAATATTATTAGATTTATATAACCTAAATTTTTAAAATGTGGATTTCTCTAGGTAGAAGAAACTTCGATGAGGATTGCATAAATGGAATTCAGCAAGACTATCCTCAGCGACAGATTTGGGAAAATAAATTATATATGGCTTATCGATATATGATAAAAGATGCCGTCTATAAGCATAAATTAAATGAAGATGAAGCTTCAATGGCTTATTCTGATGCAATATTAGCTACTATCCATCAAATTGATTCCAATAAATTCCAACAACGAAGTTCTTTAAAAACATATATTTTTAAAATTTTTCAATTTAAATGTATCGATCTTTTGAGAGCGAATCAAACTCAAAAAAGTGGTCACAATAAAACTGAAATGTTAGAGGATTTTTTAGAATTATTGCCTGATGAACAGCAAGATATATTAAGAAAGTTAAGTGTGAAATATGAAATTGATTTGCTAAAAACTAAAATCCAAGCTATGGATGAACGATGTAAGACCATTATCCTGGCATGGGGGGAAGGCTATAAGGATAGGGAAATTGCGGATGAACTAGGGTATCAATCTTCAGCAGTTGCTAAAACCTCCAGACTTAGATGCTTGGAGAAGCTTAAAAAACTTTATCAAGTAATTAGATATTGATATAAACCATGAAAGAGCAGATTGAGGATTATTTTAATGGAACGTTGTCCGAAGATGAAAGAAAGCAATTTGAATTAGAATTACTTTCAAATTCTATGCTTGCGGATGATGTTGCGTTCTACCTTCAAGCTAAGCAAGCTGCGAAAGCTATTGCTCAGGATAATTTATTGCATGAAAAACATCAACAATGGATAAAGCTTTCCGAAAAGAAAGATCGTAGCAATAGAAATAAGTGGATTGGAATTGCTGCTTCTCTTTTATTATTCATTAGCATCGGCTTCTATTTTAATTGGTTTCAATCGAATCTTAGTGCTGAAGCAAACGCCATTGTTAGCAACAATCTTAAAAATTACCCAGTTCATTTAGGTGAAGAAACAAGTAATTTTAAAGAAGCTATTCATTTATATAATGAACAGCAGTATGAAAAAAGCTCTTTAATTGCGAGGAATATCCTTAAGGAAAATCCTGAGGATCCCGAAGGTTTAAAAATATTGGGATTGTCCCAGATCCAATTGAAAGCCTATGATGACGCTATAAATACTTTTGCTCAATTAGATAAACAAAATGAATTAATCAATAATCCAGCAAAGTATTATATGGCTCTTGCCTATTTAGTCAGAAATCAAAAAGATGATGAATTGAAAGGTAAAAAATTGTTAGAAATTGTGCTGAAAGAGAATCTTCCCGGGAAACAGGAAGCTATTAAATTATTAGAATAACCAAAAAAATTACGAATACAAAATTACTAAAGCTATGACACAAAATGCGTTGATTCGGAAAAACGGTGAATTTATAATTAAAGATCAAATAATCTTTAAATATTCAAAACCAGTAACTGCTCAGGAAGTAAAACAACAAGCCGGTTATTTTTTAGGAAAGAAAGCCATTGAAAATGGCATCGGAATTAAATCGTTGGATAAGAAAAAGCATGTTTTTTTAATTGCGGCAAAAGGAGCACATTTGCTAAATGGGGAGGATGTTGCTAGTGGGTTTGTTAAAGGGGGAACAGTTCCTCCACCACCAAGACCCATTTATCCATCGGACATCATGTTTAACACACTAATCATTAAACAAACCGGATTGAAAAATGAATCATTTTTCAAAGCTTCTTCCTTTATGAAATGATTTAATGAAATTATTCTTATTGATCTTGTTGTTTATCCTTTCTTTCATCCCCAGTAAAGGACAGACTTCTTTTTCATCGAAAGTATGGAACCGTTTCTACGAATTGGTACAGCTTCCTATTGACCAGCAGGTAGATGGATTCAAAAAATTACAACATGAATGTATTAAACATAATTTAATTAATGATTCTACTTATACCAATTTGCTGTTCTTATATGCAACCGCTCAATTTGATTCGAATAAAATAGATACGGCAATCTCTTTACTCAAAGAATCTATTCAGATCAGTAAAAATAATCCATCCAAAAATCCTATACCATATCTCTCTAAATATCATTTTTACCTAGGCTATTACCAAAGCCAACTGAACAAATTCGAAGCTGCCGTAAGCAATTATCATATCGCCTATGATCTAGGTGTGAAACAACACAATAAATGGGGAATTCCTTCTTTAGCATGTCAACAGCTATCCCATCTTTACTATGAAATTGGAGACTATAAACTTGGGTTAAAATATGCTACTTTGGGTGTACAGCTTGATGAAAAAAACCAAGATGTTAATCAGTTCATTAATAATCTTTATGAGCAATGTTTAAATTTACATGCCTTAGATTTATATGCTCAACTTCAACCTAAGTTGGATTCCTTATTGTCTTTTTCCGAATTGTATGCCGATCCTTTTAAAAAAGGACTTTTCTATACCCTTTTGGCAAAGGTTGAAACGAATAATAAAGATTATGTAAAGGCAGAAAAAGCATTTTTACAGGCAAATCAATTCTTTGAACAAAGCAAGGACCAGGAATATAGTGTAATGAATTATGTAGCATTACAATATTTATCCATTTTAAGACAAGATTATTCGAAGAGCTTATATTATGAAAAACTGGCAAATTCAAAGACAGAAATACCCTTTATCAAATCAGTAGTATTTGCTAATAAATCATTGCATTTTAAACAAACACACGATTATCCGAATGCTTTAAAATATATAGATCAGTCTTTAAAAGCATTGCCTATTGACTTTTCCAGTCGGTCAAAAAATAACAATCCCTCTGCCGAACAACTTCGGGAACTTCCACAAAAGGAATATGCCTTTAATGCCCTGTTTGAAAAGGCGGAAATACTTTCCCTAGATAGAAATACCTGGCATCAATCGCTTGAAACTTACACCTTGTTGGACAGTTTGGTAGATTTAATGCGATGGCAGCATCAAGATATTGGCTCCAAATTATTTTGGCGTGAAAAATTAATCTCTCTGTATGAAAAAGCTATCGAAACATGTTTCAATCTGAATAAACCTGAAATGGCATTTTTCTTTATGGAAAAGAGTCGCTCCGCACTTTTAGTTGATCAGCTCAATCATAATATGGCAAGTTTTAGCCTTCCATTTAATGAAGCTAATAAAGAGACAGCTCTGCGACTGGATGTAATTCGAAATCAGTATGCAAATAATAAACAAGAACTTGCAGATTATTTACAAGCTCGATCCAAATTTGATGATTATGTAAATTACTTAGAACAAAAATATCCTCAGTATTATGAATTAAAATATGGCAACAAAGTTCCCTCAATATCTGAAGTGAAACAATATTTGTCTAAAAATAAACAATGTATATACAGTTATTTTGAAGGAAATAATTACTTATACGCTTTACTTATTAATGAAAAAGCGCTTTCATTAAAAAAGATTCCATCCAAATCCTACCAAAAGAATAAGTTTGAATTTTCATCTTTGTTGGCCAATCCAAATTGGTCAAAATCAGATTTAAATCAATTTTTATCCTATGCTAATAATTTATACGAGTTAGTTTGGAAACCATTTGAAAAAGAAGCAACTTCTCGAGTAATTATTTCCACAAGTGGAGATATTATTCCTTTTGCTGCATTTTCAACTTCAAAAAATAAACCCGACTATTTACTGAATAATTATGCTTTTAGTTATATCTACTCCGCACGAGTACTCCTGGCTAAATCCAATCAGAAAAGTAAAAAGGGTTCAAAGAAATCCGATTTTTTAGGCATAGCACCAGTTAACTTCCCTTATAATCGGTCTTTAATGAGCCTAAATGGTTCTGCTCAAGCTATTGCAATTAATGGCAATTTATTTCAATCTTCACAGATCTTTCTAGAAAATAAAGCCAATCTAGCCAATTTTGAAAACTATTGGCCACGGTCTAAAGTTGTCCAAATAATCAGTCATGCTTATGCTGATTCAGAACTTGGAAAGCCTACAATTTATTTTGCTGATCAAGGCTTGTCATTAGAAAACATCAAACCTCAGGAGGTGCAAACCCAATTATTGATGCTTTCGGCATGTCGAACAGGCATTGGTAAAGAATATAAGGGAGAAGGTGTTTATAGTTTATCTCGAGGTTTTTTTGGGACCGGAGTTCCTAGTATTTATAGTACCCTCTGGGATATAATGGATGTAGATGCCTATTCAATTTCAAATATGATCCTAGCACTTGTCAAAAAGAAAGCTCCTTTAGATATTGCCTTGCAAAATGCTCAAAAGGACTGGTTAAAGAATGCCGATCAAAATAAGCAATTACCGCATGCCTGGGCAGGGATTATCCTTTTAGGTGATAGTGCTTCTCTTAGCGAAGAGTCAAATTTCAAGATGTGGATTTATATCGCTTTTGCTCTTGGATTGATAACCATTATTGGAACATATATCGTTATGAATTCACGCAAAAAAAGAAAATTTAATCAATAACCCTATTCTAATGAAAATAAATTATGGTAAATGGTATCAACCTTTTCAACTCTTGAAAATACATTTCCAATTCTTAGTGCCTTACAATCATGATTTAATACTTGAACGGAAAACAAGGGAAATTCTTTATTCTCAGAAATAAAATATAGGGCTTGTGACCTAATAACTGCATTATATAAGGCGGTATCTCTTGTTGCTAAAGATTGTATATGACTAACCCGAGCCTGATTTAACTTATGTACAGCTGATTTGATAGATCCATTTCTTGTGAGGACCTTTTCCTGGATTAATTGATGGTCTGATTTCAAGAGAATCAAATTATTAGTCGTATAGCTATATTTTCCAGTCTTTAATGGATCAGTGAAAAAGTTGTACATATGGTTAACTTTCGTAATGCTGAATAAAATTCTAGTTAGGATTTCAGCTGTATATGAATTGAACTTAAATTGACTCGGTAAAGCATGTAGGACAACCATTAATTGACAGGTCAAAAAAACATAGACAAATGTTTTATAATATAAAGTTTTCATGATTTCTTATTTTGAAAAATTGTTATCAAATCTTTTCTTAACAAGGGATACCAAGCTATCAGATTAATTATAATTAATAAGGTTCCAAAAGGTACTAAACCCATAAATAGAACGATAAATGCATGCATTCCAATTATACCAATTAATAGAAGGCTTCTTATTATTGGAATAAATATCAATACTGGATAAAACAATTCCATAAAAACCACTATACATCCTGAAATGGCAAAGAAGGATGCGCCAAAATAATTTGGAAAAGGAATCAATTGATAAGTTGGGTCAGATATACTTAAGAATAAGAATTCGCCATTAAGCCAACTTGGCATCTGCACTTTACCGATACCCGCCGAAAAGTAGGTGATCATCAGGTAAATCTGAATCGCTCGTACTGCAATTTGTTGGACTGAATTTGTAGTTGGATTTATCTTTTTCTGAAATAGAGATTTTGAATATCCACTAGGAAAAATACATAGGAAGAAAAGCAGAACACTCTGATATAAATCAACACCGTATAAATAGGGGTATAGCTGGAATGAAAATAATAGAAAGCATGAAAAAGATAGTATTGAGGTAATTCCTGTTTTGTATCCTAGTGCTAAAAGACTTAAAGAAAGAATATATGTAAATGATAATGTAATCAATAATAGGGTAGGACTGATGAAATTGGTGAATTTTTGTAAATGGGGTTCAAACCAAAATGAATTGGCATTGGTGACTTCCCAATTGATCATCCCATTATAGGCCAAAAGCACATCATAGTCCAAGAGAAAAAGTATAAAATTGAACAATGAAAATAAGGCTATTCCTATTCGGAAATATTCAAATTGCGATGTCGCATATCCATACGAAGGATATGCAAAAATGTTCGCTTTAACTTGATATGGAATTTGAAAGTTCATGATAATGTTTATGATCGATGTAATTAAATTAAAAAAAATGAGCTACAGGTCTGATTTCTATGATGTTTTATTTGTTAATGTAATTTTTTGCCAATGGCATAGGTAGAAACAGATGTTGCAGCTCATTTGTTATTCCGTAGCTTGGTTAGCTAACAGGATTAGGATGATTATTTGGATACAATCGCTTCCAATTGGTTGAATCGCTGAGCTCCAAGTTTGGACTTCATAGCTTCCAGAACATTTTTGGAAGTTGCCAACACCCACCCTGAATGGATCAGGATATTATTAGCAACGCTGCCCGGATTTTTGGAGAATCCACCTCCCAAAGCTCTAACATGTTTTACTGACCTTGCTGTCGCAATGGACAATTCACCTCGTTCATTGAATACAGGTATATAATCCTTACCTAAAATCTTTTTAATCTCGGCTTGTTCTGTTTTACTGAATGTAGGAGCAATTGCCCGTACTTTAATAAACTCCCCGTTTTGATTGAGTTGATCCTTAACCTTTACTTGAGCATTTGCTGTAAATGATAGCGCAGTCAATAGTGCTGAAAATAAAACAACTGATTTCATGATTATAATTAATTATTATGTTCCTACTCTTTACAGGATTTTCGGATACTCCTTAAAACTTTAACCGTTTCAAAAGCTTAGTCGAAAAGAATATTAAAGAGGGAAACAAAATTTTTTAAAAAAAATTAAAAGCTTGATTATTTATCCGTGTGGCTTGGTATATAAGTTAGAATCCGAAGTGCGCGGAATATTAAGATTTATATCCAAACCTTAAATAGGAAACATTTTTCAGATTATCATGTTGTTAATGTTAGCTCTTAAATATTGAGGTAAAACTTAAAAGGTTTAAGAACCTTGAGACTTTTTTAAAAAAGATTAAATACTTGTACTCTTATGTCTTTGAATATAAATCCAATGCAGATTTTAGCAGAAAAATCTTATTTTATGATTTTTTCTTTTGATTCCAATAGCGGAAGAATGGAGTATATGAATAATTCATTCCGCACATTTATAGATCTTGACCGTAACAACTCCAATTTCTCAGAATTTTTGAAACAAATTGATACTAAGGATAAAGAACTAATTTTAAATGAACTCAAGAATGTAGAGGAAACATCCATAGAAAAAATGGTTATCAAGTTAAAAAAAAATGAAAAGCTCTATTTCTTAAGTTTAAACTTCTATAATTTTTTTGAATTAGGAAATTCTAAGGTTATAGCTTTAATAGAAGATGTTACAGATGAAATTGAGTTCCAGCACAATATTCTTACCCACAATGCTAAAAAAAATGCGATTTTAAATATTTTAAGTCATGATATTGCAGGTTCTCTTGCAACCATTAATAATCTGGTAGATTATTCTGTTAGACAAGCCGAAAAGGATGATCAAAAATCTTTTAAGTCTGCATTGAAAGGTATTAAAGACATTGGTTCAAGTAATATGTCGTTAATTAGAAGCTTCTTGAAAAAAGAATTTCTAACCACTTTAAGCGTTCCGCTCAATTTTGTTAAAACAGACCTTGTTAAATGTCTGCAAGGATTTCTTGAACAGTATATGATTAGAGAATCCGAATTAGGTGTGAAGTTTCACTTTATTACAGATTCTCCATCAATTTCCATGGATCTCGATGAAGATAAATTTATTCAGGTAATCAATAACTTACTTTCCAACTCTTTAAAATTTACTCCCGAAGATGGTGATATTACCATCTCAGTGAAAAATTTCGATGAAATGGTTGAAGTTTCAATAAGAGACACAGGAATCGGTATTCCCGATAATTTGAAAACCAATTTATTTGAAAAGTTCAATCCTCAAAAGAGGGAAGGCCTACATGGGGAATCATCTCATGGAATGGGACTCTGGATAGTGAAGACGGTCGTAGAATGGATGGGTGGTACCATTGATTTCGAAAGCAGCGAACAAAATGGAACGGTTTTCAATATTCAATTGCCTAAATTCAAAATCAAAATATAAAATGAAATCCTTAATTTTTTATACTATTTTTAATATATAAGCTTAATAATGTAATACCAATCCAATTAAACTTAATTAATTATGAAGAAGCTGGTTTTTATTGTTTTAACTGCTCTTTTCCTAACGTCATGTGGCAAGGACGATGTGGAGTCAAGTGGCCTCGTCGGAAAATGGAAAAGCGAAAATAGTGATGGATACCCAAAATTTTCCTTTGCAGCGAATAAAACCTTTGAATGGTCGGTAAATGATCAAATGTCCAGTAAGGGTACCTATTCAATCTCAGGGTCACATCTATATCTCAAACATGGGAATCGATATAAATTCATTTTTAAAGTGGATGAAAATATTCTTTCATTTTCAAGATCCGATGCAGAGTTTGGACAAGATTTTTCAAGCAGCTATTACCTTGTTAGAGAATAGTGAATTTTTCATTTACAACTTTCCCTGTATATGAAGAGGTATCGATTTACTTATTGGAATGTAATAGTTTTTTATTTTAATACAAATAATAGCACCAATCCGCGACTATTTCTTTAAAACCAATACTGAGGTCATTTCAGATTGCCAAATTTTGTTGTTTTCTACTAATTCTCGCCAACTTTCAGCACTAATCAATAATAAATCATAGTCTTTAAATAATTTGGCATCCAAATCTGTTGCTTCAAATTTGCTAATGTGATTAGGTGCTTGCAAACCAATGGCTCGAATCATTTCAGCGGCTTTTTTATCATTCTGTAGAATATGATGTAAATCAAAGATAGTTACCTGAGATTGAGAATTATGGATGAATTTTTGGATATAGGGCAATAGTTCCAAATCTTCATTTCCATAAATTGGAAGTAAGATTTTATCCAATTTCTTTAATCCCTTGTCCATGAAAATCCCTACAGGTACTTTTGTTTTATGCATAATCTGTATAGTACTATCAGAAAATGAAGAAGTATTAAAAGGACTTTCCTTTTCCTTGGCCCTATAAATCAAATTTTCTGGATTAATAATTCTAGTAGTAACTCCAAGGATTTTACCTAGAAATGTTCCATCATAAATAGATTGTCCAATACCAATCAGAAGTAAATCAAAATCTCCATCATTTGCTATTTCTGCAACATCTGCTTCCAGGTTACTGGAAGCTTTAAATACTGTACTGATTTTTTGTTCTAAGATTTTTGATTCTTTTACGATCGATTCAAATGTTTCAAATTCATATAAATCTGAATTTAGATAGGTCAAATCACTTGTTGGAGTGAGGTGCATAGCGGTAATGGATGAACTTTGGTCCAATTGCTTTACCATTCCGCTGGCAACTTTCAATAGTGAAGGACTTGTTTCTGGATTCCCGAAGGATATTAGGATATTATACTTCCCTTGTCGACTGATTTCCTCTGGTATGACATCAGAAGTTGATTTAAAGATTCTATTGAATAAGTCGATTGCTGGACCAGTCATAAAAGTTGTTACCAGTGCCATAATGACCATCATGGCAAATATTTCAGCGTCTAAAACCCCTAAATCAAATCCAATATTTAATACGATAAGTTCCATTAATCCACGGGTATTCATCAATGCACCAATGGTCAAACTGTCTTTCCAGTTCTGTCCCATAAATTTGGCTGCTAAGGAACTTCCTACAAATTTGCCAACAACGGCAACTAAAATAATCCAGCCGGTTACTTTCCATAAGTAGGGTTCATTTAACAGTCCTATTTCTGTCCTTAATCCTGTAAATACAAAGAATAGGGGTAAGAGCAGGACTAAGGCTACGTCTTCTACCTTTTCGATAAATATATTCCTGAACCTGGAGTTTTCAGGCATAATAGCACCTGCCATAAATGCTCCAAATAGAGCATGTATTCCGATAACCTCCGTAAGATATGAGGATACCAATAAGGTCAAAAAGAAGATCGCAACAATGGATTTATTAAGGTTTTCTCGAGTAGAATGAATATCACCAATCCTTTTAAGAAATGGGCGTACAACCTTAATCATCAAGAACACATAGGCTATTGCCAATGCAATTACATAAAGTGAACTAACAAATGATCCTGCTTTCACAATAGCAATAACGGCGGCTAAAAGACACCAAGCAGTAATGTCATCTGCAGCTGCACAGGTGAGGGCAATGGTTCCAACCCTGGTTTTCTGCATATTACGTTCTTGAACAATCCTTGCTAATACTGGAAAGGCTGTTATGCTCATGGAAATACCAATAAACAAGGCGAATGAAGAGAAAGCAATTCCTTCGGGAGCAAAGCTTTGATAGATAAAATAGGCCATTCCAACACCTAAGGCGAACGGAAGTATGATGCTCGCATGGCTAATGACTACGGCATCATGAGCTTTTTTCTGAAGTACTTTTAAATCCAGCTCCATGCCAATAACGAACATAAACAGGATCAATCCAATCTGGCTCAAAAACTGAAGGTTCCCAAAAGAGGCTTCTGGAAACAATGCAGCAGAAAAGTCTGGAAAATACATGCCCAAGAAGGATGGACCTAAGGCTATACCTGCAATGATTTCACCAATTACGGAGGGTTGGCCAATTTTTTTGAAAAGCCAACCAAATAGCCTTGCAACTAATATAATGACAATAATCTGTACCAATAAAATAGCAAGGGGATGTTGTAAGTTATGCAACATGGAACTCAGAAACTCTTCCCAATTGGAAAGGTTGGAGCCCATATTTTCAACATGCCTTCCTTCTTCCATAAATGAACCATGTTTGATGATCCAATATATTAATGAGGAAAATCCTCCAATAATAACAATATAAAAGAAGCTACTTTTTAAATTTTTCATACAATAATTCCTCTTTCTATTTTAGTTTTGGCGTCTTTTCTGCGCAGTCAGACGGGATGAAAATAGAAATTAATAAATTTAAAAAACCTGCTTAACAGCTTCTAAAGGCAAAAAATGTAACGAAAGGGAGCTTTTTTGTAGCGAAACTATAAACTCAACTTTTGAATAAAGGTGGTTTTATAGATTTCACTCAAAGTAAAGGCAAGGGGAGCATCAGTTCCTAAACTGAAGTTTGATTTGATTTCATCATGTGAAAAAGAACTGATGATGTTCATGGATATGACTTCTTTTTTATTGATTCTACAAAACTGCATTTCTGGAAGAATCTCCATTAACTTATCAAAGGAAATATTTTTTAAGGTTACTTCCTTCTGATCAAGAAAACGAACGATTTTATCTCGGCTATCAAGTGAGGAGGTCTGAATATATGCTATTTGATCAAAATATAGCAGATACTTACCTTGATCGGTATTTAATTGTACAAAATTTTTCTCCTCATTGGGTTTGCTACCACGAATACTTAATAGCTTTTGGATGGCTTGTTTTAAGCGATCTATCTTTAGAGGCTTCCGGATATAATCTACGGCCTGTAGGTCAAATGCATCTGCTGCATATTCAGCATATGCAGTAATAAAGATAATCGGCTTACCTCTTAATTGATCTGCTAATTCGAGTCCGTTTAATCCCGGCATTTCAATATCTGAGATCAATAGATCATATTCCAACATAGGGAGTTCTGCCAATAAATCTTTCGGTGAAATAAAGGATTTAACGATTTCCAGGTCTGGAATCTGCTGACATAATAATTTCAGATATTGTAAGCTTGGCAACTCATCATCGAGCAGCAAGCACCTTAGCTTTGTAGTCAAGTAGATTGATTTTTAAATGTGCGATATAAACATCTCCTTCAATGAATTTATCTAGTTTATAATTTGTGTTGTAGACAATGTTCAATCTTTGCTCCAACATTTTGGATCCATAACCGTCATTATTTTTCTGTATTGGCTCTTTATTTGAAATTTTATTAGCTACTGTCAATGAGAATACATTGTCATTAAATTCAAAAGTAACTGAGATAAAAGAATTTGGACTTTGGATATCAGCATGTTTGAAAGCGTTTTCAATCAAGTCCGTACTTAACATAGGAACCATCAATTTTTGATTTAATAGCGGTTCATTTTCCCTGATTTTCTGTTTGACTTTTAAATCGAATAAGGGACTGAGTTTTATCTTGTTGATTTCAATCAAGCTCATTGCAAATGAAATCTCCTGCTGTGGCGTAACAAATTTCTTGCTGCTTTCATACAATATATAATCCAGTACATTAGAAAGAGAATCTAAGGAGTGGAAAGTCTGATAGGCATGTGACTGAATAGAGTTCAATACATTTTTAAATAGATGCGGATTTAACTTGTAATCAATGTCTTTCAATTGATGACTATGTAATTCTCCTTCAATCTTATTTAGCTTATTGGTCAGGGATGTGACCTGTTTTTGGTTTCTGAACAAATAGACCAAAAGCAGAATTATGACAAGCAAAAGGGCCGTCATTATAATAACTGAATAGGTATTTAATTGAACTTGTACCAGTAACATATAGGTTTAAATATACTGGATTTAGAATGGTATCCAAAAATATTTCTCCAGCTTTTCAGTAAACGATAAGCTGGATTTGAACAGATTATAACTATTTTAGTTCTATATGAAAAAGTATCATTTATTAATCTACAGCTTTCTAATAATTTGATGGCAATGGAACAGATCTATACGAACTTAAAATCACCAAAGCTTCTTTGGATGACACTAAAAAACCATCCAGCAATTCCATCCAAATTAAAAAGCTTAATTCTGTGTTGTTCCAGCCCTCAGGAAATGCTTCCTTTGGCTCCGGGGCAGGAATTTTTAGTTCCCCAAAAGGGGAGATGATGCTCTTTGCTGCTCCTAGTGATGTTGGAGGTGAATCTACGATTAGCGTTTTTAGTAAGGATTATAAAAAATAGGTAAACATGAATAAGCTAAACAACTTGATTGAGAGATTAACCGAATATGAAAGAAACATAAGTGGGATTTCTACCGATTTAAGCAATAGAGTTAATAATGATACATCATTCTTCAAATATTTGAACAGCGTTGATCAAAAATATTTAAATGACATAAGGTTAATTTTAATTATGACAGCTGCCCTACAGCTTTCAGATACGGAGTCCATATATGATTCTTTTGAGTTAGAAGATATAGCTAAAATATTCGATATTCTTTTAAAGCATCATAAATCTAATTTAGACCTAAATCTAGAAGCTATATACTTTAATTACAACGTAATGTCAGATAATAATAAGACCCTCGCTTTAATAAATGAGCTGGAAGAAAGACTGAATGTAGAATTATCAAAGATTACTGAAATTAAAAATGAAATACAAAATGAAATATAGAATACAGCCTAAATTATCACTTATACTTTCTTTGTTTTTCTCTAGTAAAAACGAATTGTAATGCCATTTGTTCTTTAAGATGTTTTCCTCTTTTATAAATTACTGGAAGTTGTGTAATTGAACGAGCTACTCTTAAAGCTTCTTGTTTATAGATTTCGGACTTTCCATCTATTTCTATTACAGAATCTACTTGCCCCAATTCGTTTGATGATACAAGTAAATGAACACGTTCTGGTTCTTCAATTGTAGGAAGCGATTTCCAATCTATAAGTGAGTCAATTGTGGTTCTTAGAGGAGATAGGTCCATAAAGAAGGGGGTGTTTTTAGATTTGGTATTGTCAAAATACAATGAATTTTTTAATAAACCTCTTTCAAAAACATACTCAAATTCATGTTCAAAAATAGATGAAAATCCCATATGTCTATAATATAAGAGTTTGCCTTTGTAAGCAGTTACAGTGTCTGAAAACCAATAGGCATGAACCTTTCCATTAGTAATTTTACCTTCAAAAAGAGTATTCAAATCTGCTTTTGCTGTTAAAGCCTCATTGTAAATATCAGTTAAATACAATTTGTCATCTATCAACTCCCAGAATGCAATATATCCTCGCCAGCAACCTGTCGAAAAAGAACTTAAAGAATCTGGAAACATTGGTTTTTCCCAAATATTGTGATCCTTCAAATCATATAGTGGTAGAGCGTGCAAGTCCATTGTATCACCTTTAATAATCAAGCGATCTGGAATTTGTTCGGTTGCATAGGACTGAAAACTTATGCACAGAGAGATAATTAATGTAATAATGGCTGTATATTTCATAATCATATGGATTTACTTTATGATGAATTACAAACATTTATTCCATAAATTTTTTAATTAGATTTTATTCTCTCTTTAAAAAAGTAAAAAACCTCATAGAAAAATTGTATATAGCTAACCTATAGAGCATTATTTCAGATAATAATAAGCCCCTCACTTTAATAAACGAGAAGGGAGTAAGACTGAAATAGAATTATAAAGAATTACTGAAATAAAAATGATATTAAAGAAGATATATAGATAATATCATCATACTAAAATATTTGCCAAGAACTAAATTCATTTCTACTGATAATGGTTCCAGGCATTTGCTTAGATATGGATTTTAGATTTTCAATTGGTATTTGAAAATTTTGGTGTAAATCTATCTTGCTAACAAGTCCTTTCAACCTAATAACCTCATCGGGAAGCATTTTAATATTATTATCATCAAGGATAATTACTACAGTTTCCTTGAGATTTGTTAATGCCAAAGGAAATTCTGTAAAATTGTTTTTAGATAAATTAATTTGATGGGCTTTTAATTCTGAAAAGCTTTCAGGAAGTGAAGATAGATTATTCTGTTCTAGATTAATTTCTTTCAAATTTACCATGGAACTAAAAGACTTAGGCAAAGAATATAGACCAGAATTAAGGGATAGATAAGTTAAGCTCTGAAGTTTTCCGAAACTTTCAGGTACGGATTTTAAATTTTTTCCAATTATAGATAGGGAAAACAAGCTTAATTAAAGATTTATTTAATTTTCCTGAAAAAAATAACTCTTCTTTTACACTTTTGATTAACATTAGTTGTCGGGTAACAAAATCTTTAAAATTATATCCAATTAAACCAAAAGAAAATTATTAAATTCAACATAAAAACTAAATATTTTTATTAGAATTAATATGGATAATATTGAATACTACACATTTGATCGGGATACTTTAGGGGTAACAAATAACTTTAACAAAGTAATTGAACAAAGTGAAAATAGTTTCATTTCCATCGATAGGTATGAGAAAATCTCCGATATTAAAGACCTTGAAATCCAAGAAAGAACTATTAATAATTTAAGTTTTAGAAATTTTCATTCTGAAAATTGCCTTGAATTAATAAAATATATTCAGAATAAATTTGATTTAAACATTATAGCATTTAATCATACAAAATTGAATTTGTATGATTTAAAACTAAAGACTAAACATATTATAGTTAATGAAAATGTTAGTATTAATTTTAACAATGTCAACCTAGAAAGTATTGAAGAAATAACTTTTACTGATCTTAAAAGTTATGTTGGAGAGATATCTGATAATAATGTTAGTTTAAAAAAGTTAATGGTATGGCATGATAGGAAAGCTATTTCTAAATTAATTTATAAATTCCCATTCATACAGTATTTTTTTTTAACTAAAAGCAGTGTTGAAGAACTGTTATTTTCCAAGTTTAATTTTCTTGAATTAGTTGAGTTAAATTACTGTAGTAAACTAAAAAATATAGAATTTGAAAAAAAACCAAATGTTAAATTCTCTCTACATAAATGTCCAATGATTTCTTTACCCCCAAAGGAATTAAATTCATTATCGGTTTAGGTATTGGTGGGTCAATTGGAAGAACTCAAAAAAAAGGGTAAACCTTAAACATATATTATGATGAACAAAAAAAAATTAATTATTTCAATCATAATATTTTTGCAATCTTGTTCAGACTACGGTTGCAAAGAAACAGAAGATTTTTATAAAGAATTCTCTACTCATCTTGTACTTTTTAAAAATCCAAATATTGATTATAATCAATATTTAATTAAAGGAAAATCAATAATGAGTGGCAAGGACACCTTGGAGAGATTACCAAGCAGATGGTTTGGAAATTTATATTGTTTTTGGGAAATTGGCGATACTGTGATAAAAGATAAGGGGACCTTGAAGATAGAATTACGGAAAGTAAAACCAAAGTATGGAAATAGAATATATGTCTGTGAGTTTACTTGTAAAGGTATCCTTATAAATGATATTCGGGTCCCAATTTGGAGAGAAGATTTAATCAAAAATGGTTGTAAGATTTAATCTTTGTTTAATTAAAAGGTATGCTTAAGTTTTTGTTAAATCGGAGGAAGAGTTTCTAAAAAATGACACTCTTACCTTAGCAAACTTATTAAATGGGTATTCTTCATTTTATATTTACTCCAATGGTAAAGCCACTGTAAAAGTATATCTGTAAAAAAACGCTATTATTAATTCAAAACCAGCATTAACATTAAAAACAAAATCTACAAAAGCATCACCAACCAGATAATGCATGATATCAGGACCAATTGTACCCTTAACTTTAAAATACCTATATAATGGCGAACCATTATGTCCTCCTAATAAACAATGAACTATGAAAAGATTAAATATCACATTCTTAGTCCTGTTTTTTACTGTAATTACAGTACTTGGGCAATTCTTTCACGAGCACTGGAGTAACCTTTAAAGTTTCTCCATCAACCAATAAGGACTGGCTTCATATCAATCCAACGACTCAAGCTAAAAACCTACCGAATCCTGATCAAATAAATGGCGTGGATCTTGAATATATTATGCCAGATATAAAATTATCTAAGAGTGTAAATGAAATACACGACATTGTAAGAGAGGCCATAAAGGCAGATGAAATGAAAAATAACACTCTTTATAGAACTCAGGATGTTATTTACATACTTATTACATTAGATCCAAATCAAACAGAACATAAGTTAGAGACGGTGGATTTTATGGTAAAAGCAAACACCTTGTATACAGATGCTGAAATTGGAAATGTGTATAAATCTCTTTTTGATAAATATAGACCTGTTCTTACCAGCAAAAACAATGTCCATAAACAACTTAAAACCTATAAAATTGTTTATAAGTACGAGGTCACGGGAAAGGTAGTCGTTGAACCACCAAGACCTCCGAGGGGTATTGCTTTGTCTGGAGGAAAAATAAGCTATCAAGGAACTAGGGGTGTTGTCCAGTCAGGAGTTGCTAGAACCCATGAAGGGAGGTCTGGGGCAAAGGCTAGTTATTATATCGGAAACAATTCATATACGTTTGATACAAGTGGTCAGGTGGGCAATGACGGTAGAACACAGAACCTTAACCCATATTGGAATCCAAACACTTCTTCTATTGACTGGAGTTATTACAAGTCAAATTACAACAAGAACCCTGATAAGATAATGATTTGGTTGGGTACTAATGGAATTGCATTAGACCCAGCTCAAAACGTTGCGGACATAAAAACATTTGTTGATGGTTTAAGATCGAGCGGTG